>CATIYX010000229.1 GCA_949739095.1 uncultured Clostridia bacterium
GCCTTTTTTATTCATTTTTTCCGCCATGGAAAGCAGATTCAGCGGGCAGACCGTTGTACACAAGCCACACCCTTTGCAAGCTTCCAAATTGATGGTAATTTTCGCCATCTCTTTTCACCTCCACCATGAAATATCCCTTTTTCTTTTATTTGAGCATAGAACAAACGCCCCATGCGATTACCTATGCTTATCCTCTTCCGCCCGGCAGTTCTAATTGTAAATCCAATGCAAACATATCCTCCCGCCGGACTGGCTGCACCAAGTCCCGCCGAACTGCCGCGCACTTCACAGGAATGCCCAACATCCCTGCCGCCCGTTGTACTTCATCGACACTTTCCAGCACGTCCTCCAGCTGCGTTGCATAGGATAAATTTGTGTTGTTAACAAGCGCGCTCACCTTAAGCCGCGATGTCTGCTCTATCAACCGCACACTTTCCACCATTTCCTCTGCCGTCCTTGTCAGCGGACGCTTTTCGTTGACAACCGCCAGCATTTCATAGGGCGCTTCGTCAAATCTCGATTTATATTGTCCCAGTGCCGTTGCACCTTCATCATCACCGCCCACGTCAAAAATCACATACTCCTCTTTCTTTTCAAACGCGGCATATATCTCCGGCGGCAGCGCCGGCAAATCCAGATTGGTATTTGCATAAATCGGTGCAATCACACCAATTCCCAACACCTCCAGCTTTTTTCTAATGTCATTTGTCCTGAAATAAGGATTCACAGTATCTAAATCGACAATGGTCACAGGCTTACCCTCTTCCCGTAAGCGTAACGCCAAGTTCAAGGCAAACTCCGTTTTTCCGCTGCCGTAATGACCAACCACAATGGTTCGGTTTGTAAATTCCACACGGGTTCCCCCCATAAACATCAAAATACATAGATGCCTGACACGCACATCAAACATCTATGTATCTCCTATTATACTACAACGCACCACATAAAAAAAGAACGTTTCTTGCTTTACCTTGCACTGTTTTTTGCTTTTTTTCGTGTTTTTCATGCTTTTTCCGCGCACACAAGTCCAGCTTTTGTCTCCGCTGCCAAAGAAAGCAATTCTTCCGCGTGGCGGCAGGCTGTTTCTGTAATTTGGTCGCCGGAGCCAAGGCGTGCAATCTCACGGATACGTCCCTCTTTGTTCAACTGCTGCAATCCTGTCATGGTTCTACCACCTTTGACTGTTTTTTCAATTAAATAGTGGTAATCCGCCATTGCTGCAATTGTTCCGCTATGCGTAATGATAATGGTCTGTTTTTGCAAGGACACCTTTTCCAGTTTCTGTGCCACTTTTTCTGCCGCCCGTCCGCTGATTCCGGTATCAATTTCATCAAACACATAGGTTTCATTGCTGTCCGCTTTTGCCATAATACATTTAATTGCCAGCATGATACGTGAGAGTTCTCCACCCGAAGCAATTTTAGACAGCGCCCGCAGTTCTTCTCCAACATTAGGCGCAATTAAAAATTCAATTTTGTCGCTTCCTTTCGCCGTAAATCCATCCGTCTCCTGCATAGCTACTTTAAATTTACAGCCTTTCATTTGCAGTTCTGTGAGCTGTGCTTCAATTTCTTTTTCCAGTTTTTCTGCCGCTTTTTTACGCCGCCCGGATAATTCTGCGGCGTTTTTCTTCAGCTTTTGCCGCACCTGTGCAAGCTGCTGTTCTAACTGTCCGCACTGCTGTTCGCTGCCGCGCAGCACTTCCAGTCGCTGTGCCGCTTCATCTCGAAACTGCAATATTTCTTCTATGCTCTGTCCATATTTCCGTTTTAACGTGCGAATGGCGTCCAGTCGGTCATGAATCCGATCCAACTCTTGCCCGCTATAATCCACATCCTCCAAACAAGCAGCAATACTGCCTGTGACATCCTCCAACCTATATTTCACATCCTCTAAACGGTTGGATATCTCTGCAAAATCTTCTCCGATTCCAGCAATCGTCTGCAATTGTGCACTTCCGGTGCCAATCAACTCCGCGGCGCTGGATTCCTGTTCATATAATATCTGATAGATTAACGCCAGCGTCTCATTGACTTTTTCCGCATTTTCCAGAATATTTCTGCGTTCTTCCAGCTCTTTTTCTTCCTCCGGCAACAGGTTAGCCGCCTCAATCTCCTGTACCTGAAACTCCAACACATCTATTTCCCGCGCCCGTTTGCTTTCATCCATTTGCAGACTTTCCAGTTGCTGCCGTAATATTCCATATTCTATATATTGCTCATGATACGCTTCTTTACAGTTCTTCAGCACATCTCCCGCCCAACTGTCCAGTAAATCAATATGTTTTTCTGCACTATAGAGCAATGTTGTATCCTGCTGTCCATGAATATGTATTAAATGCTTTCCAATCTCTTTTAAAACGGTGACACTGGACAGAGACCCATTAATTTTGCAAGTACTGCGACCATTGTCCGCAAGCTCCCGTTCCACCAACAATGACCCGTCCTCCGTACGCTCTATGCCCTGCTCCTCCAATAGCTTCCACACATCCTCCGATACATAGAACAACGCACTGACTTTCGCCTTCTGAGTGCCGGTACGAATCAGCTCTTTTTGTGTCCTCTGACCGAGTACCATGGCAATAGAATCAATCAAAATAGACTTTCCAGCGCCTGTTTCTCCTGTCAGGACATTGAATCCATCATAAAACTCCACCTGAACCGATTCAATGACGGCAATGTTTTGAATACTCAAATTCGCCAGCATCCGCCTTCACTTCCCTTCCCTTATTTGACCAGACGTTTCAGTTTCGCCGTCAATTTCTGTGCATCCTTGGTATCGCGAATGACCACCATTACCGTATCATCTCCCGCAATGCAGCCTATCACCCCATCGTGTTCCATCGCGTCCATTGCAGACGCCGCCGCCTGTGCCATCCCCGGTAAGGTTTTCACAACAACGATATTTTGCGCATAATCAATAGTGGTGACGCTTTCCGAAAAAATGATTTGTAGTTTAGCGTCAATATCGCTCACCGAACCCGTTGTTGTTGTTGCATATTTATACACACCATTTCCGCTCATTACTTTAATCAGCCGCAGTTCCCTGATATCTCTGGAAACGGTCGCCTGTGTTGCATCAAATTGTTCTGCCCGCAGCCGCTCCACCAATTCCTCTTGCGTTTGTATTTCATATTCACCAATGAGTTCAATAATTTTTGCATGTCTGTCATATTTGCTTGCCATTGATATCTGCCCTCCTATTTACCCGCAATTTTCTCGCGGACGATATCATAAAAACTTTTTCCGTCCACTTTAATCAGTTTGCAACTGCGCGGCGCACGCGTCACAAACAGTTCGTCTCCACAGGTCATCACCCTGTCGCGCCGGCCATCCACCGTAATTTTCGCTGTATACCGATAGGTGTTTCCAATCTTAATACTAACTGTTCGGTCCGCCGGTAAAACAATGGGGCGCGCATATAAATCATGCGGGCAAATCGGCGTAATCAAAATCGTATCCATATTAGGGTGCACCACCGGTCCGCCAGCGGAAAGCGAATATGCCGTGGAACCCGTCGGTGTGGCAATGATAATGCCATCTGCCATATAGGAGTCCACCATGATGCCGTCCACATGGATTTGCAATTCAATCATACGTGAAAAGCTTTCACGCGTAATTACCACATCATTAAGCGCTGTGCGTTTGCGTGACTGATAGTCTGTTTCCAGCATCATGCGTGATTCTATCCGATATTCTCCACGCATAATTTGCTGCCATTTTTCTTCAAATGCATCCACTTCCACAGAGGACAAAAATCCGACTCGGCCAAGATTCACACCAAACATAGGTTTATCATATAAGCTGGCTTTAGGCGCAATAGAAAGCAGCGTACCGTCCCCGCCCAGCCCAATAATACAATCCGCTCGTTTATATATCTCCGCGCCGCGCCGCTGCGCTGCACGGAGTCCGTCAATTCTTCCGCAGCTGCCAATGTCCACAATGACTTTCACTTGTTTTTCCAAAATGCGTACTACGTTGCGCAGGACACGGAACTCTTTATCTTTAATTTTATTGGGTATTACTGATACTGTTTTCATATGATAGTACTCCTTAATTCTTTTGCGTGGCGTCATAGAACTGCTGCAAGACCTCTATCATTTCTTCTATACCATAGGTGTTTTTCAGCGTCTGTATAAACTGGTCATATTGATTCATATCTATTTCCCCAATCATCAATTGCGTTACCATTTCCCGCTGATATTTTTTGATTTCCTCCAGTCTTGCAGAGAACCATTGCGTATCTTCAGATACTGTCATAGTAGGTAAAATATACCGTGCCGCTTCATTGTCTGCCCATTTGTGCAATGCTTCTTTTTGCATTTCATCCTGATAATATTGGGCTGTATACTGTGCATCTTTCACAAACGGACCTCCGTAACTGGCCCTGGTATACATGGCAAGTGCATTTACCATCGGCATATCCGGATTTTTTGTAATCAGCGGCGTGTAGGTCGGCACACCATCCTTCATGGTATAACTCACATTTTCTATTCCAAAATTAAAATACCGTTTTCCTTCTTCTGTATAGGCATAGTTCAAAAACCGAACCGCTATACCCGGCACTTTACATTGTGCGCTGACAGCAGTAGCATAGGTGCTAATCACTCTGGTGTTCCGTGGCGCAATTTTCGCTGTTTCCCCTTTTTGCAAAGACGGATTTTTTATACCTACCAACTCAACTGCCAATTGTTGTTCTTTTATTTTTCTTTGCCAAGTACCAATATCTGCACCAAGATAGGCAAAACCCGCTCCCGTTTTCCCTGAGAACAAATTCATCTCAATTCTTGCCTGGTCCACCAGGGGATACATAGGATCCAAAAGTCCCTCCTGATACCATTTTGCCATCCGCTGCATATAATCACGAAAGCCAGTCTCCAAAGGTCCATATTTCACCTTGCCGTCTTCCTGATAAAATAGATATCCTACACCATATGCTCCTATAATAGCATTATCTTCTACCATTTCCTGTGTTAGAGATAGCGGCGCTTGCGCCCCTTTCTTCTCTTTGAATATCCGTAAAACACTCTCCCATTCATCAATTGTTTCCGGTTCTTGTAATCCAAATTCCTCCAGCCAATCCTTCCGAAAGAATGGTCCCAGATATACCGTTTGATAGTCATCTGCATATGCTCCTACAAAATATGGACATTCTCCATTTTCTGTTGTTGCCAGTCTACGGGCTTCATCATCCTGTTCCAACCATGTTTTATAATCTGGTGCATATTCTGGCAGCAATGGTGCAAGGTCTATAATTTTTCCGGCAGATAATTGTCTGGAAACGCCGCTGATGACGCCATTCCATTCATATTCTATAATATCAGGCAAACTATTGGAAGAAATCATTAAATCAAAATATTCTTTTTCGTTGCCTCCTGTCGGATGAATATATTCAATTTTAACGCCTGTGCGTTCCTCCAAACCTTTGCTAAACTCCGTTGCCTGCATAGATGGCGCAATTGCCTTTCCCACACGATGCCAGTTCATCCAATAAGTTAAGGTTTCTCCTGTTTTTATTGGATAGGTCTTTGCATTTCCACATCCCGTCACCCCTGCGATACTGGCACATATCAATATCGCTGCAATTAGCCGTTTTATTTGATTCATCTCCATACCTCTTCTTCTGCATTCCTTTATTCAAACGCATTCCACCAAAAACGTATAAATATTCATAATATAATCATACACCAAATTTCCAAAAAAGTAAAGACTTTTTACAGCGTCACACATAAGTTTTTCCTGCATATCATGTTATTGTAGTTCTATTATTGAATTTAATTTTGAAGGGATGAAATTTCAATGAATTGTAATTGCAACAACAATTGTTATCCA
>CATIYX010000230.1 GCA_949739095.1 uncultured Clostridia bacterium
GCAGGATGCACAGCCTACAGTGCTAGTGATTGATTCCATTCAGACAGTATTTACAGCGGATTTAAGTAGTGTGCCGGGCAGTGTCGGACAAGTGAGAGAGTGTTGCCTGCGTCTCATGAAATATGCAAAAACAACAGGAACAAGCGTGTTTGTGGTGGGACATGTAACAAAAGAAGGGGCAATTGCAGGTCCAAGGGTTCTGGAGCATATGGTGGACTGTGTTCTTTATTTTGAAGGGGAACGGCAGCAATCCTACCGTATTTTGCGGGCGGTGAAAAACCGGTTTGGTTCCACGAATGAAATTGGTGTGTTTGAAATGAAAGATTGTGGACTATGCGAAGTGCCTAATCCCTCGTTGATGATGCTTTCGGGACGACCTGAAGATGCTCCCGGTTCAGCAGTGGTTTGCAGTATGGAAGGAACGAGACCTATTCTAGCAGAAGTACAGGCATTGGTTTCACCAACTGGTTTTGGAAATGCCAGAAGGATGGCTTCTGGTATTGATTATAACAGGGCAACTATGCTGCTTGCTGTCATCGAAAAACGCTTGGGTATTAATTTACAGAATCAGGACGCTTACATTAATATTGCGGGCGGTCTACGTATTATGGAGACCGCGGCAGATTTGGCAGTGGTGCTGGCAGTGCTTTCTGGTGTGAAAAATGTGGCATTACCATATGAACTTGCGGCAATTGGAGAAGTTGGGCTGACGGGGGAAGTGCGTTCCATCAGCTATGCGGAGAAACGGATTGCAGAGCTGGATAAAATGGGTTTTCAAATATGCATCTTACCAAAAGCCAATTTGCAGGGACTGCCTAAAACAAAAATGGAATTGTTTGGCGTAGCAAATTTAGCAGATGTTATTAAAATATTGAACCGGCTGGTGAAAAAACAAAAGACCGTGGAAGGCGGTGGAGAGCTTGGATGATGAGATGATGATATGTTCTTTTGCAAAAATAAACATCACGTTGGACGTTTTGCGGCGGCGAGAGGATGGATATCATGAGGTAAAGATGATTATGCAGACGGTGAGCCTTCACGACAAAATACGTGTGCGCAAATTAAAAGGAGGTATCCGGCTTAGCATAAATTTACCTTATTTACCCACGGATAGCAAAAATTTAGCATATAAAGCGGCGCAGTTATTTTTTGAAAAAACAGGCGTACAGGGCGGCGCGAAAATTCAAATAGAAAAACACATTCCGGTTGCGGCGGGATTGGCGGGCGGCAGTGGCAATGCTGCAGCGGTGTTACTTGCGCTGAATGAATTATATCATACAGAATTATCACGGGAGCGGTTGGCGGAAATCGGTTTAGAAATTGGTGCAGATGTTCCTTATTGCATTTATGGTGGAACTATGTTGGCAGAAGGAATCGGGGAAAATTTGACCTGGTTGCCGCAGATGCCGCAATGTTATGTTGTGCTAGTAAAACCACAAATTAGCGTATCAACGAAAAAAGTTTATGAAACGTTAGATATGAAACAGGTTGCGGAGCACCCTGATACCAATGGTGTGATACGGGCACTGGAGCAAAAAGACATAAAAGAGGTTTCTATCCGCATGTTTAATGTATTACAGCAAGTAACAGAACAAATGCATCCTGAAATTGCAGAAATCCGCAACAGATTTATGGAATTTGGGGCGGAAGGAACCATTATGAGTGGCAGCGGACCGACCGTTTTCGGCATTTTTGAAGAAAAAGCGGTAGCAGAAAGAACATATCAGGCAATGCAGCAGTGTTATCAGGAAACGTTTTTAGTAGAGACCATCACAGAAAGGAATGGAATAGGACGTTGAAAGAATATAAATGTAAAAAGAAGCAGCCGCTTAGCGATGTAATATGTGAAACGCTGCGTAACGATATATTAAGTGGAAAGCTCAAACCGGGACAGCGGTTGATGGAAATTCATTATGCACAGCGATTAGGGGTTAGTCGAACGCCGCTGCGTGAAGCAATGCGGAAGCTGGAATTGGAAGGGCTGGTAACAATCGTTCCGCGGCATGGGGCACATGTGACGGTAATTTCAAAAAAAGATGTGGAAGAAGTGCTGGAGGTGCGCACTGTTCTAGATGGGTTGGCGGCAGCGTTAGCACTGCAACATTTAACAGATCAGGATATGGAAGCAATGGAAGAACTCATTCATCAGTTTAAAAAAAGCGTGGCAACACATGATTTGGAGGCGCAGATTAAAACGGATGAAGCATTTCATGAATATATTTATATGAAATCGGAAAACGAACGGCTGATTAGTATTAATCATAGTATCAAGGACCATATATATCGCTGTCGTGTTTTATATTTGAAGGATATCTCTGATACGGCACAGGTTGACCAGGAGCATAGAGCGCTCATGCAGGCATTTGCGGAAAAGGATGTACAAAAGGTACGTACATTGTCAGAGGAGCATGTAAAAAACCAAAAAATAACAATGCTGAACCATTTGGATATATGATAAAAATTTCCAGTTGGAATGACGATTTTATCGCTTGACTTTTGAGTGTATTATATGGATAATCAGATATATAGGAAGGAATAAAGTGATGGCACAGGAACATTATTTTTTTGCATTGCTCTCAAGAATGAAACATATTCGGCGTTGGGGGCTGATGCGCAATACAGTGCGAGAAAATATTCAGGAACATAGTTTGCAGGTTGCGATGATTGCACATGGACTAGCGGAAATCCGAAATGAGATTTTTGGCGGGAAAGCAGACCCTTATTATGTGGCGACAGCCGCCATGTATCATGATGCAAGCGAAATTTTAACGGGAGATTTACCAACTCCCATTAAATACTATAATATTGAATTGTCAGCGGCATATAAAGAGATTGAAAAACAGGCGGAGGGACAAATTTTGAAAACTTTGCCGCAGCAACTCCGTGCTCGCTATGAAAAAATGTTTGAAATGGATGAAGAAACAGAGCGCTTGGTAAAGGCGGCTGATAAGCTCTCTGCTTATTTAAAATGCATAGAAGAACTGCAAATGGGGAATTCGGAGTTTTCGAAGGCGAAAGAAACCATTGAGAAGGCGCTGCGGGAAATGAACTTGCCAGAAGTGGAATACTTTTTGCAGCACTTTCTGAAGGGATTTACACTTACGGTAGATGAATTAAAATGAGTTTCGGATACTTTCTTATTATTTTAGATGCTGTATCAGCTATGATATATACGCCCCGCAAGACGTAGGTTTGTAGATTGCGGAGCGTTTTTTTATTTCTATTTTGCCAAAACTGTTTTTATAGCGTTAGTGGGATTTGCTGTGCGTCATCGTCTTTTAGCGCGAAAAAATTTAAGCGATTTTATAGATGGAATACAGATTTTGCGAAATGAAAATCACGACGATGAGCACAGTCTAAAATATAGAGAAATGCCAAATAACATAGTCCGGAAGTGCCTGCAAGCAATAGCAATGCGGGAAGTTCCGTCAAGTGAATGATGTGTGAAAAAGATTTTACTAAAAAGACAGATAGGCTAATTGCCAAAGCTGGTTTCATAAACCAGGCACCGAATTTGATTTTGAAATCAACAACTTTCATCAATCGGTTTAAACTGAGTGCGGTATTTAGCATTTCACTGGCAAATAACACGATAATATATCCATGGATACCAAGCAGTGGCAGTAGCAAATAAACCAGCGCGACACTCATGATGGAATCAATAATATTATATCGCATGGAATAGACCTGTTCATTGAGACCTTTTAGCATACAATCCACAGCATGGTCTAAATACATTAATATCACTAATGGAGCCAGCAGTTTAATGTAATAGGCTACTTGTGATGTGTGAAAAAAGATGGAACTAATATTATCAGCATAGGCAATGAGCAGACCTGCAACACCAATGGCAAAAATCAGTGAGAGTTCAATCACACGGGTGGAAATCATGCGAATACGTTTGTTTTGCGCCTGTGTCAGGCATTCTGTCAGTTCAGGAACTAGTAAGCTGGTAAATGCGTATAAAAAGCAGGCGGGGAACATAATTACGGGGACTGCCATACCGTGTACCATACCATATTGAGCAAGCGCGTTTGTGCTGGTCATACCTGACTTTTGCAGACCTGGTGGAATCATGAGTTGTTCTAGGGTGTTGAGACCAGAACGGATACAAGAGCTAAATGTTACGGGCAATGTAATATATAACATTCTGCCGACAATGCGTTTTCCAGACGGCTGACGTTGCCGACGGCGGTTTAAATCGCGGTGATATAATAAATAGGAGTAAACAAATGATAACACTTCTGCGGCGGTTCCGCCAAGTGCCACTGCCAGACAGGCATATTCTAAACCGGCGGGCATGAGAAAAGAAAGGGTGATAATAGAAAAGACTACGCGTGAAAGGGTTCCCAAAATTTGTGCAGATGCATTTTTCCCAATTTGACGCATTGCCATAAAATATCCATTCAGTGCCGCCGTTGCACAAATGAATGGAATGCTAAGTGCCATAGTACGCAAGGAGAAAATACAGCGGACATCATGTAGCCAATGAATACTAATATAATCTGCAAAACAGCATAGGAGAAGAGCGACTATTCCACCGATTCCAAGACTATAAATAAAGCAAACACGCATTGCTTTTTTTGCGCCACGTGAAGAACCAGTTGCCATTTCTTCTGTAACCAAACGTGTGGCAGCAAGATGAATTCCGGCAGTAGCGAAGGTGATGGCAAAACTATAGATGGACATAATAAGCTGAAATAATCCAATACCGTTTGCACCTAGTTTATTGGAAAGATAAATATTAAACGCAATCCCAACTGCCTGAATCAAAAAAGCGGTCAGGGTCAAGAGAATACCCTGCCATAAAAATGCTTTCAATTTTCTCATTTTGCTACCTCGTCTCATTGCGGTTGATACTCTATCATATACCGACAAGTCAAAACTATTTATGTCAGTCAATAGATGATATTTAGTATATGATGGGGACTAGGTGCTTATGAAAAAAATAGACCGGAAACCATTTTAGGCTCCGGTCCAGATAAATGTTTTAAGAAAGCTGGTCAATATAAGATTTTAAACTGTCCAGCTCTTTGTGCAATGGTACGTTAATCACCTTTTTGATTGCTTGATTTAGTTCTTCATATTGGTTTCCTGTGACAATAATTTCGTCATCCTGATGTTCTTCCAAAAGTGCAATACGGTGATCAATTTCATGGATAATCTGCTGTTTTAGCGAATCGTGTTTCATAAAATAATCCCCTTTATGTGATAGTTCAGATATAGTATAACGTGTTTTTAGAAATTTTATGTATGGTATAAAACGATAACAGAATTATCATAATAATTGTAAAAGAAATAGATGGGAGCGAAGTATAACATGAATATCTATGATATTGAAGTGGAAAGTATGGATGGCAAAACAGTTCGTTTGGACACTTATCGCGATAAAGTATTAGTAATTTTTAATTCTGCCAGTAAATGCGGATTTACGCCGCAGCTTGGAGAACTACAGGAACTTTTTGATAAATATAAAGATAAGGGATTGGTGGTGCTGGGATTTCCGTGCAATCAATTTCAAGAACAGGAACCAGGAGACCATCAGGAAATTAAAGAATTTTGTTCTAAAAATTACGGCGTCACATTTCCGATGTTTGCAAAGATAGATGTCAATGGACCGCAGGCACATCCTTTATTTCAGTATTTAACAAAAGAATTCGGATTTAAAGGATTTAACATGGATCATCCGTTGGGAAATGTTTTAACGGAACTTTTAACTAAAGAACTGGGAGATTTTGCATCAACACCAGATATAAAATGGAATTTTACAAAGTTTATTATAGACCGCACAGGGAATGTAAAAGCACGTTTTGAACCGACTACAGAACCGGAAGCAATGGAACCTTGTATTGTAGAATTGCTGTCATAGAAAAAAACAAGAAATCTCTTGACATACAAACAAAGGCGTGATATAATAAATGCCATACAAGCGGGTATGGCGGAATTGGCAGACGCGCTAGATTTAGGTTCTAGTGTCAATAGACGTGAAGGTTCAAGTCCTTTTACCCGCACCACGTCGGAACGGACTTTGCTCCGTTCCGATTTTTGTTTGTACAAAAATCATTCACACGTTCCGTCGTTCCTACTTTTTCGGGTTAGTGCGCTTTGCGCACTTGAAAGTCCTTAATTTTACTGTGTTTTTCAATAAGCTCTGTAAGACACTCACACCACATTGTGGCAAGCCTTTAAGCTTGCCACTTTTTTACGAAAAAGAGGCTTTGCCTTATCGGCTGTCGCTCCTTTTTCACATAAAGGCACTTGGATTCTGATAGACCCCCAAGTGCTATTTCTATTTTAAACTTCTTATACAGAATCACAATAAATTTCAGTAATTATATTTACTCTTCACTGCTATCAGAGCCATATGAACTTACCCAATAATATCCATTTTCGGATTTTTTGTATGTATTTTTATATTCGCCGCTATAAGAACTTGTTCCACCGCTATATTCATTAAATTCTGCTTCGCGATAAACATTCATATAGGGTAAAGCGTTCGTGTTTGAGAAATACAATAGTAAATGTTTTGTGCATATTGTATGAAAGAAAAAGCTGGAAATTCTATGCAAAAGAAGACAATTTTATTAAAAAAGCATAAAATTAGAAAAGTATTATTGAATATGTATAAAATACAACTGTAGTAAAATAACAAAACTTACAAAAACAACTAGGTCTTTCGTATACAATTCACAAAAACGTAAAAAAATTATAAATAATATGCAAAATATATGGTAAATAGTAATAAAGTGGTGTATAATAGACATTAAGAAAATGAAATTTGCTATTGCTTTTTTTCCAAAGATATAGTGGAATGAGAAATGAGGAGTAGACATATAATATTTATATGGAGCTTGTACAAAGAAGTTTGTGGTTTGAGGTGGTTAAAATGGACAACAAAAAGAGCCGTTGACAGGAACATCTGTAAGCAGTAGAATCTGACAGTGGTGTTAAATAGAAAAATAAGCTGAGAACGTTTTTGACGTTTTGGCAGAAAAGGTGACAAAAATGAAAAAAACAGAAACCAAAAAAGCTGTACAAAAGAAGAATACGGCAATTGTTCGTACGCAAACAAAAGCAGTAATAGAAAAAAAGGCGGCTGCAAAGCCAGTGGTTCAGGCTGTAAAAAGAACAACGAAAAAAAATTCTTCGAAAAAGGCAGTAGAATTGAGTCCTGCACAAGCCTTTTTGAATGGAGAGAATTTTAAGGCATATGAATATTTTGGTTGCCATCCGCATAAAGATGGTGATAAAGATGGGTATATTTTCCGCGTTTGGGCACCTCATGCAAAATGTGTTAAAATTGTCGGAGATTTTAATAGCTGGAATGGTGATTCGGCACCGGAAATGAAACAGGTAGAAAAGGGGATTTGGGAAGGGGTTGTAGAAGGACTGCAAATCTATGATAATTATAAATATTACATAGAGAAAGCGGATGGAGACTGGATTTACAAAAGCGATCCCTATGGTGTTCACATGGAAACACGGCCCGGAACGGCGAGCAAAGTTTATTCTTTGGATGGCTTCCAGTGGGGTGATGCCCAATATCGGCGGGCGAAATCCAACAAGAAGTTTTTACAAAATCCAGTCAATATTTACGAGGTGCATTTTGGTTCCTGGAAGCAGCATAAAGATGGCTCATTCTATAGTTATACCAAAATGGCAGAAAAATTGATTCCTTATGTGAAAAGTATGGGATATACGCATATTGAACTTATGCCTATTTCGGAATATCCATATGATCCATCATGGGGATATCAGGTCACGGGATATTATGCCCCCACTTCTCGTTATGGCACACCGCATGATTTTATGTATTTTGTCAATGAATGCCATAAGGCGGGAATCGGTGTTATTTTGGATTGGGTAGGCGCACATTTTCCCAAAGATGCGAATGGTCTGTATGAGTTTGATGGTCAATGTTGCTATGAAGATGAAGACCCATTGCGCAATGAACATCCGGAATGGAATACGAGAATCTTTAATTACGGAAAACCGGAAGTACAATCCTTCCTGATTTCTAATGCAATTTACTGGTTAGAGAAATTTCATATTGATGGATTACGTGTGGATGCTGTGGCATCCATGTTATATCTGGATTATGGAAAACAGGGCAGGGAATGGAGACCCAATAAATATGGTTCCAATGAAAATCTGGAAGCGATTGCATTTTTGCGTAAATTAAATGAACAGGTCTTTTTGGCGAATAAATCAGCATTGATGATTGCGGAAGAATCAACCGCATTTCCGATGGTTACAAAACCTGGGTATGATGGGGGATTGGGATTTAATTTAAAATGGAATATGGGGTGGATGAATGATATGTTGCAATATATGTCAACGGACCCTCTGTTCCGCAAAAACATTCATGGTAATCTAACATTTTCACTTTCCTATGCATTTTCAGAAAATTATGTTTTGCCGTTATCTCATGATGAGGTGGTTTACGGAAAATGTTCCATGATTAGTAAAATGCCGGGAGACTATGACGAAAAATTTGGGAATTTGCGTGCTTTCTATGGTTATATGATGGCGCACCCTGGCAAAAAAATGTCGTTTATGGGTAACGAGTTTGCACAATTTGTGGAATGGAACTATGAAAAAGAACTGGACTGGTTGCTTTTAGACTATAAAAAACACAAACAAATCAAAGAGTTTGTCAAAGATTTGAACTTCTTTTACTTGGAAAATTCTCCAATGTGGCAAAATGATGCAGACTGGGAAGGATTTAAATGGATTAGCCATGATGACCATGAGCAAAATATAATTTCTTTCCGACGTATTGACAAAAAGGGAAAAGAAATTATCGTTGTATGTAATTTTGCGCCCGTTCGAAGGGAGAACTACCGCATTGGTATTCCGGCAGCGGGTGAATATATACCGGTGTTGTCCAGTGATGATGAAAAATATGGCGGAACCGGAGAACAACTGGAGGCTGTGAAGAGTGAGGTGGAAGCAATGCATGGTTATGAAAACAGCATAAGCTTGACATTGCCGCCGATTTCTACGGTATATTATCAGAAAAAGAAATAACACAGGGGAATCCTGTCAATAAAAGCTGCGTTGGGGTTGGCAGCAGATTGGAGTAGCGTTATGTTAAAAAGAAGAAAAGAATGTGTTGCAATGCTGTTGGCAGGAGGACAGGGAAGTCGTTTGAAAGTGTTGACAGAAGAAACAGCAAAGCCGGCAGTTCCTTTTGGCGGAAAATATCGGATTATTGATTTTCCTCTGTCGAACTGTGTGAATTCCGGCATTGACACAGTGGGGATTTTGACTCAATACCAACCTTTGGAGCTCAACGACTATATTGGTAACGGGCAGTCGTGGGGGCTAAACAGGAACTATGGCGGAGCGCATATTCTTCCGCCATATGCTAAAAGCAAAAAATCAGAATGGTATAAAGGTACAGCGAATGCGATTTATCAAAATATGCATTTTATTGAACTCTATAATCCGGAATATGTTCTGATTCTTTCCGGAGACCATATTTATAAAATGGATTATGCAAAAATGCTAAAGTTTCATAAAGAGAAAAAAGCGGACTGTTCCATTGCAGTTATTGATGTGCCGGTGGAAGAAGCGTCACGGTTTGGTATTATGAATACCAAAGAAGATGATGCTATCTATGAATTTGAGGGAAAACCAAAAAAACCAAAAAGTACAAAAGCTTCTATGGGGATTTATATATTCAAATGGAGTGTGTTAAAAGAATATTTAATACGTGATGAGGAGGACTCCAAATCGTCCAACGATTTTGGGAAAAATATCATTCCGGCACTGCTTGCAGATGAGAAAAAACTCTATGCATATTCTTTCAAAGGATATTGGAAAGATGTTGGAACGATAGACAGTCTGTGGGAGGCAAATATGGATTTACTCAATCCCAATATTCCATTGAATATCAAAGACCCGAATTTCAGAATTTATGCCAGAAACTATGCGCAGCCACCAAGTTTTGTATCCAAAAGTGCAAAGATTGATAATTCTATGGTGGCAGAAGGGTGCAATATAAAAGGAACTGTGGAAAATTCTATAGTCTTTACCGGCTGTACGATAGAAGAAGATGCAGTGGTGAAGGACAGTGTGGTAATGCCGAATACCAGAATCCAAAGCGGAGCAAAAATAGAATATGCTATTATTGGTGAATGTGCGGACATTGGCAAGGACGCGGTTATCGGCAAAGACCCGCTATATTGTATCAATTCAGAAGAATGGGGAATTAGTGTTGTGGGCAGCGGCAAAAAAATTGCTGATGGCCGTGTCATTAAAGAAAAAGAAATCATTTAATAACATAGATTATTTACGAAATGGGTAAATCTTTTATTATTCTGTAGATGATAAAGGAAAAGGGTTATGTTTCAAAAATACCGGTCTACAGCGGAGAAAATAGGTGATAATATGAAGATGGTAGGCATAATTTTTTCTAATATATATGATGCTACCATGGGCGAATTGACGAAACACAGAACAGTAGCCTCGTTGCCATTTGGCGGACGATACCGACAAATTGATTTTGTGCTGTCAAATATGGTGAATTCCGGCATCGCTTCTGTTGGAATTATTACAAAATATAACTACCAGTCCTTGATGGACCATCTGGGGTCTTGCAGCGAATGGGATATGAACCGGAAAAATGGGGGCGTTTTTATTCTGCCACCGTTTGGAACCGGGGTGACGAGTATCTATAAAGGAAAAATCGAAGCATTATATGGGGCGGTTGCTTTTTTGGAAAAAGTAAATGCTGAGTATGTGGTGATGTCCGATTCTACTGTACTTTGCAATATTGATTACGATAAGGTGTTAGAACAGCATATTGATTCTGGTGCAGATGTTACGGTGATTGCTAATAAAGATCAGAAGGATACTGACGAAGTGCAGGATTTGGTATTAGAAGTGAACAAAAAAGGAAAAGTGACGGATTTAGCAATCCAATGTACAGCGGAAGAAAATTCTTATATCGGAATGGGAATGTACATTATTAACAGACAACTGTTATTAGATACTATTCGGGATTCCGTGGCACATGGACTCTATCATTTTGAACGTGATTTTTTACAGCGAAAATATATGAAAAAGCAAATAGATATCGGTGTCTATCATTTTGAACGTACAGTTTTGCGTAACCGCAATATTACTGCATATTTTAGGAACAATTTAAAATTGATGGATGACAAAGTCCGCAGTGAAATTTTTTGTGAGAACTCACCCATTTATACAAAAGTACGTGATGAGGTACCGACTTACTATGGTGATGATTGTGAAGTGGATAATTGTCTGATTGCCGATGGATGTAAAATTGACGGAATGGTAGAAAATAGTATTATTTTCCGTGATGTTACCATAGAAAAAGGCTGTCATGTGAAAAACTGTATTATTATGCAGGGAACAACTGTGAACAAGGGGACAAATTTAGAATATGCAATTATTGACAAGGATGTTGTTATCACAGAAAACCGAACGCTGATTGGTGCAGATACTACACCAATTATTATAAATAAAGGCGAAAAAGTATAAAATATATTGGATATGTTATTGTATTTATAAAAATAACATGATATAATAGCCACGAAGTGACTATTATATGAATTAGAAAGTGCCTCCACCTCGCCGCGCATAAAACGCGGCAACCGGTGGAGATGCACAAAATTATATCTGTCCGCTCTGCGAACATGATATAATTAGCCACAGAGTGACTATCATTAGTAAGCGAGAGAATTCCGCGACAGGAAAGGGGACGGAGCTATCCCCTAAGACCAGGAAAACGGTTGCCAGAGTGTTTCTATATATACTTGAAGACGGAAATGTACAGAAATGATATTAAACTAAGGTTGCTTGCCGGTCGGCGGCAAGTAACTTTAGTTTAAAGTACATGGTCAAAATATCAAGATACATATGGAAGCTGCTGGGTATCGGAATGAGATTAGGTGGTTTGCATTTCCGGCAAAAGCGGCAATTTGATAAAGACGATACGACAGGTTGATACTATAGCTGTATGCCGGTTATGGTATCAACTTTTGTTGTGAGTAGGAGGAGAAACTATGAAAATATTGTTTGCAGCCAGTGAAGCAGTACCCTATGTGAAAACAGGAGGATTGGGAGATGTAGCATATGCCTTGCCGTGTGAACTTGCAGGCAGAAACGATATGGAAGTTTGTGTGATTTTGCCATATTATAAATCAATAAAGGATAATATGGAATCCGGCATTGAATATGTGATGCATTTTGATATGCCGTTGGCATGGCGCAATACCTATGTTGGTATTTTTAAAGCACGTAATGAAGAGAAAAATATCACATATTACTTTATTGACAATGATTATTACTTTGGAAATCGCGGCAGTATCTATGGTGAATATGATGATGGGGAACGTTTTACCTTTTTTAGCAAAGCTATTCTGGAATGTTTGCAACATATTGGCTTTTATCCTGATATTATTCACTGTAATGACTGGCAAACAGCATTGGTGCCACTTTACTACAGAGCATTTTTTGAACACCATGAAGGATATCAAAATATTAAGACGATGTTTACAATTCATAATATTGAATATCAGGGAAAAGTACCGAATGAATTTTTGTCAGAGGTAATCGGTGTTTCGGAATATTGGCGCGATGCAGTATCTTATGATGGCTGTATCAACTTTATGAAAAGCGCCGTTTTGATGGCAGATAAAGTCACGACTGTATCAGAAACCTATTCTCATGAAATTCGCCACGCTTATTTTGCACACGGATTGGAGAATATTCTGCGGCAAAATGAATATAAGCTGGTCGGAATTACCAATGGTATTGATCCAGAGATATATAATCCGTTGACAGATAAATGCTTATATACAAATTTTGGTTTCGGAGAACTGGAGAAAAAGTATGAAAATAAGCGGTATCTACAGCAAAAACTAGAACTACCTGTTCGCGATGATACTCCGATAATTGGTATGATTACAAGGCTTGTATCGCATAAAGGGCTGGATTTGGTAAAGTTTATCGGAGAAGAAATGCTTTCGCGCGATTTGCAATTTGTCGTAGTTGGTACAGGAGACAGAGAATTTGAGGACTTTTTTAATTGGCTTGCCTATACCCACGGGGATAAAATCGCGGTTAGAATTGCCTTTGACCCGGTACTTGCTAATCAGATTTATGCTGGAGCAGATTTGTTTTTAATGCCATCGAAGAGCGAACCTTGTGGACTATCTCAGCTTATTGCCATGCGTTATGGAACTATTCCCATCGTACGTGAGACAGGAGGATTGGTGGATACCGTACCTGCATATAATCCTGAAACAGGCGAAGGGCGTGGGTTTACATTTAAGTCTTATAATGCACACGATATGTTAGGCGCAGTGGACCATGCATGTAATCTCTATCATGATTTGCCACAGCGTAAAAAATTGATAAAAAATATTATGAACTATGATAGTAGCTGGAAACAGTCGGCAGACCGCTATCTGGATGTTTACTACCATATGTAGAGACTGCTTTAATGATTTGGTAGTAGGGCAGAAATTATAAGAAATGGAATGGGGTAGAGAAAAATGGAACAAAAGAAGGCATTAGAATTGCTGGATAATGAGTGTTTGCAGCAATATGGCTGCTATGCTTCAGAAGCAACACAACAGCAAATATATAGAGCGCTATGTGTAGTTGTTAGAAATTTGCTGACAAAAAAAAGAAAAACTTTTATGGATAAATGCGAAAAAAAGGAAGCCAAACAAGTCTATTATATGTCAATGGAATTTTTGGTGGGTACTTCTTTGCATAATAATTTATACAATCTAGGTCTGGAATCGACTTTTGAAAGTGTATTGAAAAAGTTGAAAATTGATATCCATGATTTATATAGAATAGAACCGGATGCAGGATTGGGAAATGGTGGTCTTGGACGGTTGGCGTCTTGTTATATGGACTCTGCAACCTCGTTGTCTATGCCTGTGACAGGTTTTTCTATCCGGTATGAATTCGGTATTTTCAAACAGAAAATTGTAGATGGGTGGCAGATGGAATTTCCCGATGACTGGCTTGGTATGGGGGATGTGTGGTTGGTACCGCGCCCTGACGATGCATTTGAAGTGAAATTTGGCGGACGGATTGAAGAAAGCTATGACAATGGTCGCTATACTGCAAACCAAGTAGATTATAATAGTGTGATAGCGGTACCCTATGATATGTTTATTTCAGGGCATGGTTCCGGTGCAGTGAACAAGTTGGTATTATGGGGGGCAAAATCACCGAAAAGTCTTGATATGACAGCGTTTTCTCGCGGAGAATATGTGAAAGCATTGGAAAACAATACAATGGCAGAAGTGATCTCCAAAATTTTATATCCTGCCGATGACCATATTGATGGAAAACGTCTGCGTCTGAAACAGCAATATTTGTTGGTTTCAGCATCTTTGCAGAGCATTTTGCAAAACCATTTGAAATCATACCAAACATTGGATAACTTAGCGGATAAAGTGGCGATTCATATTAATGACACGCATCCGGCACTTTGTGTACCGGAACTGATGCGGTTGTTAGTAGATGAACATGGCTATGGTTGGGATGAGGCATGGGAAATTACTAGCCAGACGTTAGCATATACCAACCATACTGTTATGAGTGAAGCGCTGGAACGTTGGTCGGAAACTCTGTTTCAAGAACAGCTGCCACGTGTTTATCAAATTGTATGTGAGATTAACCGCCGTCTGTTAGAACAGCTTAACGAAGTTTATCCGGGCGATATTCCTAAAATTGAATATATGGCAGTGATTGCCCATGGGGAAATTAGAATGGCAAACCTGTGTCTGGCATGTTGCCATAAAGTCAACGGTGTGTCTCAGCTTCACAGTGATATTTTGAAAAATAGTATTTTCCGAGATTACTATCAGATTGGAAAAGAAAAGTTCACGAATGTTACCAATGGGATTGCCTATCGTAGATGGCTATGTCAGTCTAATCCGGAACTGACCAATTTGCTGACGGACCTTATTGGAGATTCTTTTATTCAAGATGCTTCGCAGCTTGAACAATTAATGAAATTCCAAAATGATAAAACAGTTCTGGAAAGCCTGAAAAAGGTGAAACAGAACAATAAAATCCGTCTCAGTAATTATATTGCAAAAGCAAATGGCATTAAGATAGACCCTGATTCTATTTTTGACGTACAAATCAAACGACTGCACGAATATAAACGGCAGTTGCTGGATGTATTACACATTCTGTATCTATATAATCAAATCAAAGCGAATCCAAATTTGGATATGCCGCCGCGCACCTTTATTTTTGCGGCAAAGGCCTCCAGTGGCTATTTTATGGCGAAACAGATTATTCGTCTTATTGTTGCGGTGTCAGCGTTGGTAAATGCCGACCCGGTTGTGCGTGATAAAATTAAAGTTGTCTTTATTGAGGACTATAAAGTTTCACTGGCGGAAATTATCATACCAGCAGCAGAAATTTCTGAACAAATTTCTGTAGCAGGAAAAGAAGCTTCTGGTACCGGAAATATGAAATTGATGATTAACGGCGCAGTGACCATTGGGACAATGGATGGTGCGAATGTGGAAATTTTTCAGCAAGTAGGCGAGGAGAACATGTTTTTGTTTGGTCTGCGTGCGGACGAGGTGGAAGCGCTTTGGCAGAAGGGATATGACCCACTGGTATATTGCCGCGAAAACGCACAACTTAAAGCAGTGCTGGATATGCTGATGAGCGATGTATTAGGAACTCGCTTTGACGATATTGCAAAGTCGCTGTTATCTAACAGTTTCGGTGCGGCGGACGCTTATATGACGCTGGCGGATTTTTCTGATTATGCACGGGCACAGCAGGAGGTTTCTAAAGTATATCAGGATCAAAATAGATTCATGAATATGTCACTGGTCAATATTGCGAAAGCCGGTATCTTCTCTGCTGACCGCTCCGTGAAAGAATATGCGGATAAAATTTGGCATATCAAAAAAGTATAAGAGAATAAAGTTAGTTGATATTGAAATTGGGGAACGCCGGTGCAAAAGGGGCGCCGGACGGAATGTGAAAAAGCAAGGACTTGTCCTTGCTTTTTCGACATGTGGCAGGAGCCAGTGCGCAACAAATTGTTTCTAATGATATCGGGGGAAATCATATATGCAGATTTTATATGATAGTAAACAAGAAATTTATAAAAAGCCGTTTGGTTGCTTGCGGCAAAATCAAAGCTGTGTAATCAATTTGAAAATTCCGCGCCGTATGGCAGCGCTGTATGCTAGTCTATGTATGGAAAGCGAAAATGGCTATTATAAAGAATATCCATTATCTTGGAACGGCTTAGAAGAGGGATACGATTGCTATTCCTTGTCTTTTTGCCTAGCACAAACGGGATTATATTTCTATTTTTTCAAAGTACACGCGGAAGATACAGAATTTTCAGTATACCGTTGCGGTAGTTCAAAAACAAGTATCCATATGGGGGATAAATGGCAGTTAACCTGTTTTGATGCAGACTATGAAACACCGGGAGCCTTTAAAGGAACTGTAATGTATCAAATTTTTCCTGACCGGTTCCATCAGGTAGGGAAACCGGATTTAACAGATAAGCTAAAACCGTATATAATACATGAAAATAAACAGGATACACCTTGCTATGCGCCAAATGAGCAAGGAGAAGTGTTGAACAATGACTTCTATGGCGGAACATTGCAAGGAATTGAAGAAAAACTTCCATATTTACAAGACCTCGGTGTATCGGTAATTTATCTGAATCCGATTTTTATGGCGTTTTCCAACCATCGTTATGATACGGCGGATTATCGTCGAATTGACCCTATGCTGGGGACAGAAGAAGATTTTCAGAGACTATGCCGTAAAGCGCATAAAATGGATATGAAAATCATATTGGATGGTGTGTTTTCCCATACTGGAAGCAACAGCATCTATTTTGATAAAGAAAATGTTTTCGGAACAGGAGTGTATCATAACCCAGATTCGCCCTATGCTTCATGGTATGATTTTCAGGAATATCCTAACCGTTATACTAGTTGGTGGGGGATTCATACGTTGCCCTGCGTCAATGAGATGGAGCCGGAGTATGTGAAGTTTATCATAGAAGATAAAGATAGCGTTATTGCCCATTGGATGAAACTTGGTGCCGATGGGTTCCGGCTAGATGTGGCGGATGAATTGCCGGATGAATTTATCAAAAAGCTGCATAGTAAAGTGAAACAACTCAATCCGGAAGGACTAGTTATTGGCGAAGTGTGGGAGGATGCCTCTAACAAAGAAAGTTATGGGGTCAGAAGAAAATATTTTTCTAATACAGAATTGGATTCTGTAATGAACTATCCCTATAAAGATGCGATTTTGCACTTCGCGGCAGGAGAAAGTACGGCAAAATCATTGGCAGATACCATAATGACAATTGCAGAAAACTATCCGAAACCTGTCTTGGACTGTTTGATGAACAGTTTGTCAACGCATGATACAGTGCGTGTGCTAAACACTTTTGAGCATGTAGAAAATGGTCTGGACCGCAACCAGCGCGCAGTATATATCATGCCGCCAGAGGTTTACCGATGCGCAGTGGAGCGGGAGAAAATTGCGGCATTTTTACAATATCTTTTGCCGGGCAGCCCATGTATTTATTATGGCGATGAAGCAGGAATGCAAGGATTTGAGGATCCGTTGAACCGGCGTTATTTTCTGTGGGAAAATATAGACTGGAACTTACATGATTTTTATAAGAAATTAGGAGGAGTCAAAAAGAAATACCGCTCCTTGCGGGAAGGAACTGTGAACGCAAAGGCAAAGGAAAAATATGTTTTTCTTCTCAAACGGGAGTGGCAGCAGGAAACTCTTTGGGCGATTGTGAACATGGGACAGGATATATATTACTATCCTGCAGCGGATGCCGAGATTATTTTGTCAAGTGGAACCACGCAAGAAGAGGAATTGCTTCAAATTAGAAGACATGGATTTGTGTTGTTTCAGCGGTAATCAAGCAGTGAGAGGTCAATGAACTATTTAATAAGCGAATAGGCAGGCAGCAGTTTGAGTTTATTTTGCGTGCTATATATGAAAAGGCAGGGAGTCAATTTCCCTGCCTTTTCATATGACTTTGATTTGCAAAATTTATTGTTCAATACCTTGGAGGAGTAAAAGATTTAAAAGAGAAGCGAGAATTTGATTGTTTGTGATAAGCGTATGTGCTTGTCCAAGATTCTCTTCACGGTCAACTTCCAATGCCTGCAAGGCAGCGATACGGTATTTTGTATCAGGCTGGACTTTTAAAATATATTCTTTTGTATTCACTGTTATTGTTACGTTAAAACTGGCGTCTAATGGGTTTTGCTGCGCCTGACGAATAAGCTGATTTTGAAAATAAGTAAATCTTTTTGCTTCCAGTTGTCTAATTACCATAAAAAACATTCCTTTCCTTGTTTTTGTTTTTTTTAAGCTCATAAAAATTTTAGAATAAAGGGTAAAATGATTCTATATGACGGTCTTTTAGAGTTAGCTGCACCTGATATAAGCGGTATTTCTCAAGAGAGGGAACCGATTTCTATTGTAGTTACGTTGAATTTTTGAAGCAAGTGATACATAACTAAATTTTTTTGACCAATGGAGAGGCGGTATTGAATTATTCTATTTTTTTGCTAATTGCTTTTCAATAGAAGTCTTGCTCGATGGGGCTATTTTAATTCATGTGCGTGAGAAAGTCAAGCAATTTCAATAAAATGAAAAAAATTTTGTAAATAACTTTAAAATAATAATATATAAAACTTTTAGTTTTGTATATTATGACAGTGAACTTTTTAACTGGATGAAACTAGAAGCAGTGAAACTAGTTTCTATCATCAAGAGGTTCGACAGAATCAGAATATACGGAAATTGTAGAGAGATTTCCCAGGAAATTGAGCAGTTATTTCTTGATTTATCAATCAAAATTTATGCATTTTAACCTTATTGACAGTTGCTAAAAAGAGGAGTATAATTAAAATGCTAATATAGTGGCATATGCCATTTTACATAGAGGGGAGTTTCTCGACATATAAATTGTATACAATTTTGGTGTTGCAATGTATAGATACGCGGGAAATCTTTTAAAATTAGAGGGAAAAGGGTGAATGACTTTGGAAATGGTGATATTTCTGATTTGTTTTCCATTTTTAGCAGCATTGCTGTTGTTTTTTATGCGCAAGAGCGGTCCGGTTCGTAAATATACGCTATTTGGCTTATGTGCTATTATTGTAGCGGCAGTGATTTGTTATGCAGTTACAGAACTGGTTTCGGGTGAAACACATAGCTATTTTGTACATACGGAACTTGTTGATAAACTGATGCTCGCAGGTGAGTGGCTGTTGATGGGATTGATTTTTTATTTTGCCTTCCGCCACCGGAAATATTATGTAGCATTGCTTTCTGTTGCGCAGACGGGGCTTATGACATGGCTAGAATTGACAGGTAGGACAGAACTTGGAGGGTTTCATGTAGCTTCTGACAAACTTACTATTATCATGTGTTTAATTATTGGCATTGTCGGATGTCTGATTTGTGTCTATGCAATGGGATATATGAAAGATTATCACAGCCATCATACAGAATTTAAGAAACGGCGTAGTTATTTCTTTGCGCTTTTATTTGTCTTTCTTGGGGCGATGTTTGGACTGGTATTTTCCAGTAATTTAGTCTGGCTTTATTTCTTCTGGGAAATTACAAGTGTTTGTTCTTTCCTGTTGATTGGATATAATCAGACGGAAGAGGCAATTCGCAACTCATTTCGCGCATTATGGATGAATTTACTTGGGGGCTTGGGCTTTGCAGCGGCGATTGCTTATTGCGCAATTCGGCTGGAAACGCTGGAACTACAGACAGTTATTCAATTAGGTACCATGGTACCTGTGGCAATTATTCCCATTACATTATTAGCATTTGCAGGTTTGACCAAAAGTGCACAGATGCCCTTTTCAAGCTGGCTGCTTGGTGCAATGGTAGCGCCAACGCCGACTTCTGCATTGCTGCATTCGGCAACAATGGTTAAAGCTGGTGTATATTTGTTGTTGCGTCTCGCGCCAGCACTGTGTGCTAATCTAGCGGGGACAATGGTGACGACAATTGGCGGATTCACATTTTTTATGACCTCAATGCTGGCGATTGCACAGAGTGATGCCAAAAAGGTTCTAGCATATTCTACCATATCAAATCTTGGACTCATTACAGCATGTGCTGGTATTGGAATGCATGAGGCAGTTTGGGCAGGAATTTTGCTGATGATTTTCCATGCAGTATCCAAATCGTTGATGTTCCTATCTGTGGGGGCGGTGGAAAATGTAACAGGTAGTCGGAATATTGAGGACATGCATGGATTGATTGTGAAATTGCCGCGGTTGGCATTCGTAATGATTGTCGGAATTGCAGGTATGTTTTTAGCACCCTTTGGAATGCTTATTTCTAAATGGGCTGCGCTAAAAGCATTTGTAGATTCCAACAGTATTTTGTTGGTCGTATTTTTGATATTTGGTTCTGCTACGACGCTTTTTTACTGGACGAAGTGGTTGGGAAGTCTGGTGGCCGTGCATCATAATTCAGAGCGTTTAGAGGATATCACAAAGGGAAGCGAATGGCTAAGTTTAATTTGTCAGGCGGTTCTAATGTGCTTACTGTGTCTGACATTCCCAGTTGTGTCCAGCTATTTGATTGAACCATTTTTGGGAGATATGTTCCATCAGACGTTACCGGCGATTATCAGCAGTGGGAATATTCATATTATGGCGCTAATGCTGTGTGCGATTGTGATTTTGCCGGTTGCTATGCGTCTCTTGACAATTCACAGAAAAAACAAAATTGTAACCTCCTATATGGGTGGTGCAAATACAGGCGATGACAGAACTTTTATGGATTCTTATGGGAAAACCAAACCTATGTATCTTGCAAACTGGTATTTGGAAGATTGGTTTGGGGAAAAGAAACTGCTGAAACCCTCGCTGATTTTGTCTACAGCGGGATTGATTGTACTGATGATTCTGGCGATTGGAGGTGCTGTGTGATGATATGGCAGATTTTAGGAACAATTTGTTACATCATTTTAGCGCCAATTCTGGGCGGACTTTTACAAGGAATTGACAGAAAACTCACAGCACGCTTGCAGGGGCGGCAGGGACCGCCGTTGTTGCAGCCGTTTTATGATTTATATAAACTGTTTTCTAAAGAGGTCGTTGTGGTCAATGACGTACAAAATTTTCTAGTAGGTGGATTTTTGTTGTTTGTTGTGTTCAGCGGCGCATTGTTCTTTTTTGGCGGAGATTTATTGCTGGTATTCTTTTCGTTGACATTGGCAGGTATTTTTTTCACTATGTCGTCTTGTTCTGCAAATTCGCCCTATAGCTCCATGGGAGCACAGCGTGAGCTAATGCAAATGATGGCATATGAGCCGATGGTATTGTTGGTAGCGATTGGATTTTATGTGGCGACTGGTACGTTTAATGTGAAAGAAATAGTTTTGCATAATGGTATGCCAGCGATTGTTTATCTGCCCGGTATCTTTATTGGGTTTTTATATATTCTAACAATCAAATTTCGTAAATCACCGTTTGACTTGTCCACGTCTCATCATGCGCATCAGGAGATGGTACAGGGATTGACAACGGAGTTGTCGGGGAGTGTTTTGGGACTTGTAGAGCTGTCACATTGGTATGAAAACATCTTTTTGCTGGGGGTTGTCGGATTGTTTTTATATAAAGCATCCTGGTGGAGCGCTATTGCAGCAATTGTTGTATGCGCAATATCCTATTTTTTAGAGATTATCATTGACAATGTATTTCCGCGCGTGAAATGGCAGAGCATGTTAAAATCAGCATGGATGGTAACGTTGGTGGCAGGTGTTGTGAATTTGATGATTATTGCTGTGATATAGAAAATGCTGCTGGTTTCGGATGGTCATGACTGACTTAAGGAACATTGATGAAAGCAAATCATCTGATGGAGGAGATAAAGTTATGAAAGTGTCAAAATCACCATGGCTCATGCATTATGACGGGTCGAGCTGCAATGGCTGCGATATTGAAGTGCTTGCATGTCTGACACCTGTTTATGATGTGGAGCGTTTTGGTGTTATGAATACAGGGAATCCCAAACATGCGGACATTTTTTTGATTACCGGCGGTATCAATGCACAAAATGCGCCGGTTGTCAAACAGTTATATTCTCAAATGCCCAATCCGAAAGTGGTTGTGGCAGTTGGCGTTTGTGCATGTAATGGTGGAATTTTTAAAGAATGTTATAATATTTTAGGCGGCGTAGACACCGTTTTGCCAGTTGATATATATGTGCCAGGCTGTGCTGCGCGCCCTGAAGCGATTATAGATGGTGTCGTTCGGGCAGTTGCGTTGCTGGATGAAAAGAAAAAAGCACTCTCACAGGAACAAGTTAGTAGCAAGGAGGCGTAATGGTATGGAAGGAATTACCACGATTGGTCCGGGCAGTCTGGTATCGGAAGCATTGAAAATTCATCATGATGGCTACCGTCTGATTCAAATTTGTGCAACGAAGATTGAGGATGAATATGAAATCACCTATTCGTTCGGGAAAGACTATGACATGATTGGACTTCGAATGCGGGTAATGCCGGGCGCTGAAATCATGAGTATCAGCAATATATATGCGCCAGCATTTCTATATGAAAATGAAATACAGGACCTTTTTGGTATCAAAGTGAAGTTGATGACGTTAGATTATGAGGGAAACCTCTACCGAATTGAACATAAAAAGCCGTTTCAGTAAACGGTAGGAAAATGGATATGAAATGAGGGAGAAGTATGTCAGTACGTAGTGTAGTGCCATTTGGACCACAACATCCTGTCCTGCCGGAACCGATTCATCTAGATTTGGTTTTGGAGGATGAAAAAGTCATAGAAGCGATTCCTTCCATTGGATTTGTACACCGTGGACTGGAAAAATTGGTTGAGAAGAAAGATTTTCAGGAATATGTTTATGTGGCAGAACGTATCTGCGGCATTTGTAGTTTCATGCATGGCATGGGTTATTGCAGTGCTGTTGAGAATATTATGGACATCACTGTTCCGCCGCGCGCAAACTATTTACGGACGATTTGGTGCGAAATGTCGCGTATTCACAGTCATTTGCTATGGTTAGGATTGTTGGCGGATGCATTTGGATTTGAAAGCCTGTTTATGCAGTCGTGGCGGATGCGTGAAAAAATTTTGGATATGTTTGAAATGTCTACAGGCGGAAGGGTTATTTTTTCTGTCAATAAGGTCGGCGGTGTCCGCAAAGATATGGACCAGGAGATGCTGCGTGAATTTTTGAAAGTTTTTGATGGCATTGAACAGGATTTGAAGGTGCTCACAAAAACATTTTTGGAGGACTATGCCGTTAACGGCAGACTGCGTGATGTTGGTGTGTTGACACGGCAGCAAGCGCACGATTTGGGTGCAGTAGGACCGTTTATGCGTTCCAGTGGCATTGCGCTGGATAATCGTAAGCTGGGATATGCTGCATATCCTGAACTGGACTTTGAACCGATTACCAGCGATGTTGGCGATTGCTATGCGCGCTGCGACGTTCGGATTCGGGAAATCTTCCAGTCTATTGATTTGATTCGTCAAGCGGCTGCAAAAATTCCGGAAGGAGAACTTGCAGCAGCGGCGAAAGGATTTCCACAAGGCGAACATTTCATGCGTGTGGAACAACCGCGCGGTGAGGCAATTTATTATGTGAAAGCGAACGGTACGAAATTTCTGGACCGGGTGCGTGTACGCACCCCCACCTTTGCAAACTTGCCGGGTATGCTGGAAACATTGAAAGGCTGTCAGCTTGCAGATGTGCCGATTTTGATTTTGACAATTGACCCATGTATTAGCTGTACAGAGAGGTAATTGATATGAATATGATGAATTTTACAAGAATTGTCTTGAAAAACTTATTTTCAAAACCAGCTACGCGTAATTATCCGGCGCAGCCAAAGGAATTTTTTGCGCGGACGCGAGGACATGTGGAAATTGAAATTCAGGCTTGTATTTTTTGTGGATTATGCTCTAAAAAATGTCCCACTGGAGCAATTACAGTAGAGCGCGGAGAAAAAAAGTGGTCCATTGAACGATTTGGATGCATTCAGTGCGGTTATTGTGTGGAAAGCTGTCCGAAAAAATGTTTATGTATGTGTCCGCCGTATCCGCAGCCGGAAGCACAGAAACCAACGGAAGCTTATGTCCAACCAGAGCTGGAACCGATAGAGAAAAGCGAAAAGCTGGATAGGGCAGAACAATAAGACAGAAATGAGAGGCGGGTCACAAATGGGGTCCGGCTCTTCATTATTATGAATGTCCATAATAACAGGGGACTATTTGGCGTTTAGAAAGTGAGGAAACATCACAACTAAAGTATATTCTTGTAGGAAAGCTTTGTAAAAAAATGAATCAAGAAAGAAGGAAATAAATCATGCATGAATATCATGAAGCAATCCATATTATTGAACATGCAGTAGACCAAGCGAAAGCAGAAGGAAAAAATAAAGTCACAAAAATTAACTTAGTAATTGGAGAAAGTTCCGGTTTCTCTGGTGATAGTATCCGTCTACATTTTGAAGAAGCAGCGGTTGGTACTATTTGCGAAGGAGCAGAAATTTGTGTGAAACCGGTTAAGACAATGTTGCGCTGTCCGAACTGCCGCGAATTGTTTGCACGCCGTCCGTTTCATTTTGAGTGTCCGCACTGCGGTACGGAAGGGGAACCGAGTGAGGTCGGAAAGGAAATGGCAATAGAAAGCATCGAAGCGCAATGACATGCCGTGTGAAAGCCATTGGTGTGGTGCAGGGAGTGGGATTTCGTCCCTATACTGCGCGTCTGGCGCAACGGTTGGGTTTATGCGGCAGTGTACGCAATTGTGGTGGCATTGTTGAGATTATGTTACAAGGCGAAAAAACACAAATTGCAGCATTTTTGCAACAACTGGAGAAGGAGCCGCCGGAGGGAGCAATGATTCTTCGTTTGGAAACAGAGTGGCTTGAGGAGCAACCGTTGTTGAAAGAGTTTATAATCTTACCTAGTGGTGGAACAACGCAGGAAATGCCTATTCTGCCGCCAGATTTACCCACATGTAACAGGTGTCTGAAGGAACTTTATGCACCGGATAACAGGCGCAGTCAACATCCCTTTATTAGCTGCACTGCATGTGGACCACGCTATAGTATCATGGAACGCATTCCATATGACAGGGAAACGACTACCATGTCTGATTTCCCACTGTGCGATGACTGTGCGGAGGAATATCAGCGTGATGTGCGGCGTATGCATGCCCAAACCATTTCCTGCCATGACTGTGGACCGCAGCTTTTATTTGAAGAAAATGATGGCGAATGGAATGGAGAAGTCGCTTTATGCCGTGCAGCAGAGAAGCTGAAGCAAGGCGGAATAATTGCTGTTAAAGGCATTGGTGGCTATCAGTTTGCCTGCTGTCCTGACATAGAAACAGCAGTGGGGCGACTACGACAAACTAAAAATCGAAAAAAGAAGCCACTTGCTGTTATGTTTCCTGCGATGGAGACTATCCGTATGTTCTGTCAAGTGAATACAGAAGAACAGAAACTGTTGGAAAGTCAGGCGCGTCCTATCGTTCTGCTGAAAAAAAGAACGGAATGCTTTTGCAAAGAACTGACAGAAAACAGCGCATTTATTGGTGCATTTTTGCCATACTCACCGCTACACCATTTGCTTACCGAACAGTGTGGTCCGCTTGTTGTTACAAGCGGAAATAGGAGCGGAGAACCGCTTATTGTGCAGGACAAACAAATGTTGGAACAATTTTCTGCACAGTTGGACGGCGTATTGTATCATAAGCGGCGTATCATGGTACCATTGGATGATTCTGTTGCACAGGTTTTATGCGGAGAACGACAGTTGATTCGGCGCAGTCGCGGCTATGTGCCGCTACCCATTTTGACAAAGCAGACCTTTCCTGTGCCTATTTTAGCAGCAGGCGGCGATTTAAAAGCCAGCTTTTGTCTGGCGAAGGGAAACCGTGCCTATTTAAGCCAGTATTTAGGCGATATGGAAGGCCGGAATGTGGCTAAAATGTATGACCAAGAGCTAAACAGAATGCAAAATTTATTTGGCATTCAGCCTGCAGCAGTTGTGTGTGACATGCATACGGCATATCATTCCGTGAAACGTGTGCAGGAAATTGCCGATGAACGAAAAATTCCACTTTTAAAGGTGCAGCATCACCATGCTCATGCCGCTTCAGTAATGGCTGAACATGGGTTGTCATCCTGCATTGGCGTGTGCTTTGATGGGACAGGATATGGACCGGATGGTAGTGTTTGGGGCGGAGAATTTTTGTTATGCAAGGAAGAAACTATGCGGCGGGTGGGATGTTTAGAGCCTATTTCACTTTGTGGTGGCGACCGTGTGGCAAAAGATGCACAGCTTTGTGCACTCTGCCATCTCAGTGATGCAGGACTGTCCGGCGATACACCGGATTTTCCGCTTGTACAGGCGGCAATTAGGCATCAAGTTAATACCAGTATTTCTACCAGTGCCGGACGTTTTTTTGACGCAGTTAGCTTTTTGCTGGGCGTGGGACAGGAAAATACTTATGAGGGTGAATGTGCGTCAGCATTGGAACAGGTAGCATTTCGGGCACTTGAAACTGGAAAAGTGAAAACCGAACTGTTCCGTTTCGAGATTAAAAAGTACAAGGATTTGTGGCAAATTCAGCGCAAAGCATATATAGATTATTTAGCAGAGAAATCTGTTACCAACATAGACAGAGACTGGCTGGCATTGGAATTTCATCTCGCATTGGCAGAAGCTGTTGTAGATGTGTGCAGCTATATCCGGCAGGAGTCGGGAGAAAACAATGTGGCGCTTAGCGGCGGGGTTTTTACCAACCGTATTTTGACAGAACAGTGTATATCCCTACTGAAAAAACAAGGATTTCAGATTTATCTGAACCGCGCTGTGCCGTCAGGAGATGGCGGAATATGTCTGGGACAGGCATGGGTAGCGGCGAAACGGTTAATAAGAGAACAAAATAAATGAAGGTGATGAACATGTGTGTGGCAATGCCCGGAACAGTAGTGAAGTTAGAAGGAACAACGGCAACCGTTGATTTTCAGGGGAATTTGGTGCGGGCAGAGGCAGGACTGGTACAGGTCAAAGAAGGCGACCGTGTTTTGGTTCACGCCGGATGTATTTTACAAGTTATGAGCAAGCAAGAAAGCGATGAATTGCTCGCGCTGTTGGAGGAAATGGAACAGTTATGAGGCGGATAACACAATTTTTGAAAGAGTATGCAGGACCTCCTTTGCGCTTGATGGAGGTTTGCGGAACACATACCGCAGCGATTGCACAGACCGGACTGAAAAGTTTGCTTTCGCCACAGATTACGCTTGTTTCCGGTCCGGGATGCCCTGTCTGCGTGACGGTAACAAGCTATATTGACCGGCTGGTGGCGCTGTCCATGGAACGAACTGTTGTGACATTTGGAGATATGCTGCGAGTGCCGGGCAGCCGTATGAGCCTGAACGATGCGCGGTCGGTCGGTGGACGCGTTCAAATGGTATATTCTCCGATGGATGCGCTGCGTCTGGCAGAGCAGCAAAAGGAAGAACAGTTTGTGTTTGCAGCAGTTGGATTTGAAACAACTGCGCCCATTTATGCAATGCTATTGGAACATATGCAGCGTGAAAGTATTACAAATTTATCGTTGTTAACATCGCTAAAAACCATGCCATCGGTGATTGATTGGATTTGCACCAATCAAAAGCATGGAATAGATGGATTTTTAGCACCGGGGCATGTTAGTGTGGTGACAGGTAGCGATTATTTTATTCCATTATCAGAAAAATATAGATTACCCTTTGCAGTGGCAGGGTTTGATGGTATGCAATTGCTGGCGGCAATTTATACATTGGTACAACGGCAGGGACAAGCAGGTGTTGTGAATTTATATCAATCTGCTGTTACACCGGAGGGAAATCAACAGGCACAGCAAATGGTGCAGAAATATTTTATACCATGTGCGGCGGCGTGGC
>CATIYX010000231.1 GCA_949739095.1 uncultured Clostridia bacterium
GCAGCCCTTTCTGATCTGAAGACGTCTTGGGCGCCAGAGCCACTGACACGCGATATCCCTTTTCATTCATGGCAGCCCGCAATTCTCCGACAAACTCGGCATATCCTTCCCTGTTCTGCGCACGGACATATTCAAAATCTACATCCAGTCCAAGGTATCCCTTCTCCTGCATGACCGCAATCAACCTATCAATGACTGTATTTTGCAGTGTCAAATCATTGAATAATATCGCTGCGCGTTCTCCGCTGAAATTCCCATCCTCCGTGATGGAAGAAAGCAGCAGAATTGGTGCTGTTTGAAACTGATAGGCTGTTTGAATCAACTGTGTGTCGTCTATGGGAATCAATTCCCCCTCTTCTGTAAATCCATATCCGAATATGGTGAGGTCTGAAAGATAGGGCAGCGCGCGCAGCAATATATTGCGGCCAATATGCGGATATGCATATCCGTTGATGTATGTATTCCTATCGGTTTCTCCTTCAAACCGAATAGCAAGCTGTTGTCCTACTTGAAGCTGGCGGCTACGAATCAAATTCGGATTTTTCTGCACCAGCTCCATGACGGTGACGCCATATTGATTTGAAATAGTGCTCAACGTCTCTCCCCGCTGCACCGTATGTACGACCTCCGGAATCAAAATAATCAACGCCTGCCCTATCACTAGTGGTTGTTGTCCATTTAATCCATTATCCATAATGATACGCTGCGTTGAAACGCCATGTTCCCGTGCAATTTTATAAATGGTATCCCCTTGTTTCACGACATGTATGACCATAACAAACACTCCATTCCACTCTTTGTTGGCACACCCATTGTACTTTGTATCCATCCTGCAAATATCCCTATCCATAATTTGCAGCTATTCTCCCTGTCAATAGTTTATGCCGACCTCTATGAAATGTGCATGTACGGCTATTTCATTTTCTCGTGACAAGTGCATGAATAATCTAGCATAATGTCACCTCCATTGCTTATCAATTCTCTATTAAATATTTCTTACTATTTATCATACACAGATGCTCTGTTTCCCCAACTATCTGCGGTAAACATGAACCACGCTGCCTAAAGTATCCTCGTTTGTCTCCGCTCTATAAGCATCTTCCATTAATGACATGGCGTCTACTATTGTAATCCTTTCAAAGCCACTGAAAAGAAACACAGCTACACTCCTGCAAACATGACAGAAGAAACAATTTTCAAAACTAACGGCCATGAACCCCGAAACAGCGGCTCAATACATATCCAACGAAGTCCCTTAAAAAGACTGTAGCACCACCATTTTCTTCATTCTTTGACGGCTTCTGTCATGTCTATTTTCTTAGTGAGTCCGTCGAATTCGCCATATTCATACATTACTATTCCACTTTTGATACTCCGGCACCGCTGATTTTTTGTGTAAAACAAAAATCGGAGCAAGCAAAGCTCGCTCCGATGATGTGGAAGAGCCGAATGGTTTAGATGACTTTTTAATCAGTCCTTTTATTAAGAATAAATATACTTTTATAATTTTTGTACTAAAAAATATTTTATACATCCTCATTAATTTCAATTGCAACAAAATCTCTAATCGCACTATATAGTTTTTTTACATTTTTATAACTTTGCGTGCCACTGCCATTTTTTAATTTTAATCAAGTTTTTGAGGTTGTTATATAAAGATTTCTTTTTGCTCTTGATATAGCTACAAAAAACGCACTCGCGTCTTCGTTGGAAATAGCCCTGTTTTTAGCAAAAAAAGCATCATCTTCAACGCCCACTACAAATACCGTATCGTATTCCAATCCTTTACTTTTATGAATTGTCATTGCAGGGATTGATGTTTCTCCCTCAAAACTATTTAAGGCTTCTGTCCAATTGTTATGTTCAATATATTCCTCCCATTATTAATGCAGTAATTACAGAAATACTTTATTTGATAAGTACTATCAACGAGTTTTCCTCTGCTGATATAATAAAGAATCCGATTAAAAATGTAATTATGTACATAAACAATCATTATACCGAGAATATAAAACTTGACGAACTCGAGAGAAAATTTTTTATCTCTAAATATCATATATGCCGTCTGTTTAAACAAACAACAGGTTTAACCGTGCACGAATACATCATAAGCAAACGTCTTATTCACGCTTGCGAATTAAAAGCTAATGGTATTAAATTAGGAGATGCGGCATCATTTTCAGGTTTTAGCTGTTATTCTGCATTTTACAAAGCATATATAAAACAATATGGTGTATCACCAAAAAACTAATTGCAATTTCTCACTTTTACATGATATTCTTTACACCATATATCATTTTCTATTCGTAAATTGCTCTTATTATTGTTTCCCCGTATTAAAAATATTCCTTTGTAGGAGATTATATCGCTTTGTATAAATATCAGCTGTGATAATGTTACCTTTGTTTCTTATTAAATAAACTACTAATGTCTAATGGCTTTGTCTTCTCAACTGTAATACTGCTTTCAAACACATCAATTTCTTATTTTAGTTCTTTTGTCTATCCTTTTAAAAAACCACCTATTACTGCGATTTATAAAGTATTTCAGAAAAAGCAACCCCCCCGAAAAAACAATAAATTCGGGGATTTTGTTTAATATTGTAATAGTGAGCCATCGGAGATTCGAACCTATTTTTACGGTTTTTGTGATTTCATCTTATTTATCACAAATGGCTCTGTTATACGGTTTCTGCACTCTGTTATTCTTGTATCTTATTACACTTTACTCTAACTTTTCGTAACATTAAAGGACAAATAAAGGACAGAATTTCTGCGATATACCCTCTGTAATATTACTATTTTTATAAGCTTATATAGTATCATTACAAAATTTTTTATTAGTCTGTGAATATCCATAATATTGAAGTGAACCAAAAAGTTTAGACACGCAAAAGGTAAGGAGTGAAAGCATGTCTAAAGCAGAGTACCGTATTATGCGCTTAACAATTATCAAAAAACAATAGCTCTGGACGGAACACCTGTAAGACAGAGAGGAACAACCTACGCATTCCTGATGTGTAAAGAGGACAAAGCCCTCCGCGCAAAAGAACAGGAGGTTGTAGAAACAATATTTAATCATATAGCTGAATATAACAGCTTTATTGAAAACGGCAAGTCAAAGCAGGATTATCTGGATAATGTAATGTGAAATTACCAGAATAGCATTGCCGAAGCGGTTAAGCTGTCAGATTATTCCGCATGGACAAGGACAAACAATTACGGCGGAACAGACGCAAATATTGTTGAGTACAACGAGCAAATGAGAAAGTCTGACGGAACATATATTGATTTTATAGGTTATGACCCGTATGATAAAGATGTTTCGGTAATATATAACTATGGACATTCTGTAACGCAAATGACAAAGGTTTCAGTTGATTATTCAACAGGCTTGAATTTGCCGGTGGTAATGGAGAATGACGGTAAATTTTCAAACTCGGCACAGCTTACCCTTGCTTCTCTTGTAGGAGGCGCGTTCTATAATATGTATGAAATATGCGGTCCTGATAATTTCGGACTATACACAAAAGGAAACGACGGAACATCTATTCCATGCGATAATTATATTGAAGATGTATGCAGCACCAATTTTATGTTAAACAAAATCGGTAATATCCTTGCAAGCAAACAAGCAGACGAAGCAGGCGGCGAACAGCTTATGTTCTTCAATCCGAAGTCTGACGATACCAAAACATCAACAAAACCGCTAAGAGGAATAAACATTACATATAACACCGAAAACGGCGTGAGAATAGCCGCTGAACAAAGCTCAAAAGAAATTGTGCTTGAAAGCAATACAGCGTCGCAGTTTGTTTTGTCTAATCTCAAAGACTCAGGTATTGTTTCGGTTGAAACAGGCGCGTATAACGAAAACGGCGAATGGGTAAAGACGGAGATAAAGCCTATAACACTAATGGCGATGATATAATCATAGAAATGAAAAAGAAAGCTCCGCAAGACTATCTCTAATCTTGCGGAACCCTTACTTCCTTATTAATTGCTCATTTATCGAAACAATTTTTAATGACGTGAATATTATTTAATACACGTTCTTATCTATATCAGCACAATACTGACTAGTATTTTTAATTATTAGTTATAAGCTTTACAGCAGCTCCGCATTTCGGTGTCATGCTGTCAATACTTTTCCAAAGCATAACCTTTACTTTTGCCGCGCCGTCTGTACTAAAGCTCTGCGGTTCTACAATCGTTTCTTTTATCTCATCAGATAATTCTTTATGAACCTTTTCAACACCAATAAGCTTATCATGCGAATCATATGCCGCAAATATTACGTCATATTCTCCCGATTCAGGCGAGCCTATTAACGCGTTACCATCCTCCATATATTCTACAAAAGAATTAATAGGAGTTCTCTCGAACTGTGCCGTATAGGTTGCCATTTCAGTAACCTCTGCAAACTCCTTATCCCAGCCTATAAATCTGTAGGAATATTTATCGTCTGATTCTCTCGTCGGCTCGCTGCCGTGATAATCAGGTATTGTGCCGATTGTAACACTCTCACTCTGCAAAGTTGTGTTGTCATAATTTACAAATGTGATTGTAAATGCAGGCGGCGCGTCCTGTGTCCATTTAGCCCAGAATGCTTTATCACCGAAATCATCCGCCGTTACTGCATTTACCGGTTCACCGCTGTAATTCTCATTATCATACCAGCCTACAAAATAGAAATCGTCCTTATACGGTGTCGGAAGCGCCACACCTGTGCCGCATGTATATTCCATATAAGCTTCTTCATTGTCTACTATTCCTCCGTCAAGATTCAGCATTAAGCTGTAAACTCTCGGAGCGGATTCAAACTGAGCCTTATATGTAGTGTCACCTGTTACCGATGTAATTTCGGGACTCCATCCATTAAATGTATATGTATATCTATCATCCGCATCCTTTTCCGGTACCGCGCCTGTATATTCGGGACGCTTTCCGAATTCTACGCTGACTTTCTGCAATAATCTGTCATTATAATTTACAAATCTTATTACATACTCGTTTATCTTCCATTTAGCCCAATATGCTTTGTTACCCATTTCTTTTGCGCCGATTTCCGTTACTGCCGCGCCTTCGCAATCAGCATTATCAAACCAGCCCTCAAATGTGTAATTATCTCTTGTCGGAACAGGCAGTACCGCGCCTTCGCCATAAGTATATTCAGTCAAATTCTCAGCAAGTGTTCCACCGTTTGTGTTAAGCGTTACGGAATATCCGTTTTTTGCCCATTTAGCCCAGTATTCCTTATTACCAAAGTCTTTATCGGTAATTTCTGTTACTACTGCGCCTTCACATTCGGCGTTGTCAAACCAGCCTGCAAAATTGTAGCCATCCTTTGATGGAACAGGTAAGGCTGCGCCTGTTCCAAAGTTATACACCGTTAAATTATTTGAAAGTACGCCGCCATTTACATTAAGAGTTACCGTATAATCAGCAGTCTCCCATTTAGCCCAATATTCCTTATCGCCCGTTTCGGTTGTTCCTATTTCCGTAACTGCCGAACCAGTCAGCTCTGCATTGTCATACCAACCTGCAAAATTATAGCCGTCTTTTGTCGGAACAGGCAATGTCAGACTCGTGCCTTCGTTATAGACGGTATAACTACCCTCATTGTCAATGCTGCCGCCATCTTTATTATATTTTACCCGCGGAGTTATAACCGCTTTAAGAATCCTTTCATCTGTACTGTCCTTTTCCGTCTTATAGCCGTTAATGCGAATATCCATAGGCACAGCGTAATTTACAAGTGCAATTTCAGTGCCGGTAGCAATGTCGTCGTCGGTAACAAGCGAAAGATATTTATTTTCATTAGCATTCGCGCCTGTTATAGTTATTCTTTTAAATGTTTCAAAATAAATATCCTGAACGGTTCCGACATTACCCACATTAAGCTGACGCGAACCGCTGAAATACATTCCGTCGCCCTTATCAGCAGTATTTCCAACAAAAATATCATTATTTGTCGTAACAGTATTTTGCGCCCAAACCGCACCGCCGTTTATTGCTTTATTATTAATAAATTCATTGTTGCTTGACGTCGCTGCACCATTGTTAATTGCAATTGCACCGCCATTTACTGCTGTATTGTTTTCAAAGACAGCGCCTGATATTGCAGCCGCCTTGCCGCAGCAGAACACACCGCCATTTCCTGCCGATGTATTATTTCTGAATGTTCCGCCTGTAAGCGTAAGCGTCGCCGCATTTCCTGTCGGAGAGAAAAATGCTACGCCACCGCTGCCTGACGAATAATTGTTTTCAAAGGTTCCTCCCTTTATAATCATTGTTCCGTGCCCTATCCAGAACACTCCGCCCTGATCGCCGCCTTTATTATTGCTGAAAGTACCGTTCTGAATATTTACAGTTGTATTGTTGTCTGTACAGATAGCAGTTGTTCTGTTCGACGGTGTAGGCGCGTGATGACCGGTAACCTCGCCTTTATACGAGGTCAAAACAGACGCTCCACGCATATATACCGCTGAACCGAACAGAGTCGAAGCGTTATTTTGTATAATGCCGCCGTTTAGTGTCAGCGTTGAATCAATCGTCCAGATTGCGCCGCCTGTAAGGTCGTTATCAAGGATTGTATTATTGTTGTTCGCATTTTTGCCTGTATTATAATTATTTTGCATAACCGCGCCGTCAAGCAATACTACTTCCGAATTGCTGTATGCGATTATAAACGGAGCTGTCGCCGTTAAACCGCTGTTTGTTAATCCGCGCTTAACAATCGAATCTTCATCACCTGTCCATACTGCACCGCCGTCAAACGTAATGTTTGTCAGGGTAACTGCCGCTTGTTCGGTTAAGAGCATGAATGTCTTTTTAAAATCGTCAGCACGTTTTATTGTATGCCCCTGACCGTCTATAGTGAGTTTCTTGCCTGCCAGACTGATCACATCATTTACTTCAATATCCTTGCATATAAGAATTGTCGCATCATCAGGCGCATTGTCCACCGCTTCCTTTAATGTGCTGTAACCCGTTGTACCCACAATCGCTTCATAATTTCCGACAGTTATATTTGCCGCGTCTGAATATACAGGTTCGCTGTCTTTGTTATTTTTATCTCTAACATATACCGCTGCATAGTAATATCCGGCTTCTGTAGGCGTGTATTGCGCTTTTTTAGCTCCTACAATAGCTGTACCATTCTTTTCCTCCGTATCGCTTCTGTACCACTGATACTGCAATTCATTATTATTTTCCGCCGCTGCTTTAACGCTTATAGGCTTGATAGAGTTTTCTGATACATACGCCGCGCTTAACGGAGACTGGGCTATTGTTATTTTCGGGAAGCTGACATTTACGGTAAATGTCTGTTTTAGCTTTGAACCGTCAAGAGTAATTGTTATCGTCTGCTCTCCCGTTATAGTTGAGTAGAAACCGCGCATTGAATATGCGTTGGTATTGACCTTGCTGCCATCAGGCAAAACAGCCGTAACCGTCATTCCCGTTTTATCAAATTCATCACCCAATATATATTCTGTCTTAGCCGGCGGTGTAACCGTTATGCTTGTCGCCGTCTGCGCAATACTTGCTACTGTATAGCCCTCAATCGGCGATGCTGAGTTCGCAAGCGAATTGTTAAGATATACATATCCGTCCTGAACCTCCTCAAAAGCACCATCCTCACAAGTAAAACCATCAAACGATTTATAATCGGTCATATACACTCTTTTAAGCTCAGTGCAAGACTCAAACGCTTGGGCGTAAATAGTTTCTACAGATTTGGGAATTGAAACTGCTTCAATCGCTGCCGCGCTATTAAATGCGCCCCGCGCAATCTCTGTAACAGTATATGTATATCCGCCAACCTCAATGGTTTCAGGAATCTCAACAGTTCTGCCGCTAAGGTCTCCCGTTGGTGTAAACGCTGTCAATCTACAGCTTGTTTCACCCGGCATAGCTTCAAAAGAAAATTCTCCTGATGTAATATACGCAAATACCGTTACGTCTAAACTTCCGCTGACTTCACTCTTATCTTTAAGCGAAGCCGTAATTGTCTTTGTTCCGGCTGTTCTCGCAAAAATATCTTCCGTTATCGGAACATTACCATCCTTTGTTAAGTTCATATCATATTCCGAAGCTGCAAGCTCTGTTTCTGTATCATCGGCATATACAAGCTTAACGCTCATTCCGGTTAAATCCATTTCATCGCCGATGAAATACTGATTTTTGAAGCTCTCGTCAGTATCAATACGGATTTCCCTAACAGCTTTTTCTGTATTAACTGTAAAATCCTTTGAAAGTTCGTTATGAACTGCCGTTATAGTATGATTGCCTTCTGCAAGAACACCGTTTCCAAGTTCAAATTCATTCGGAAGAAGATACCAGCTTTCTGTTCCGTCTGTTACCTTTACAAGCGCGTTTGACTTATCAAACGTATCACCTGCATAGTATTTACGTTCTGAAACAGTTACAGAAGAAATAGCCGTTGCAATGCGGTCGTTTGCCTCTACTGTAACATCAAAACTCGTTTCTATTCCATTGTACGAAGCCTTAACTTTTTTTGTATCAGTTGAGTTGAATACATCCTCACTATATTCAAGCTCGCTTGCAGGAATAATACTTGTTGTGCCATCCGTATATACAACGCGTGCAGTTAAGCTGTCCAAATCCAGCCTATCGCCAACCTTATATGCTGCCTTTTCAGAGTCAACCGTTACGCTAAGCTCCGAAACCTCCTTATCAGGACACAATACATTTTCATAAAGTTTAAATTCTGCCGCCGTGGCATAGCCTCTGTCAAGATTAAGTACCGGATATATTCCGGCTTCTACAACCTTGATTTTTACATATTTTGTATATGCAGGTTCATCAAAATTAATATACTGCTCACGAGGATAGTCCTCTGTTTGACCTTTAATATATGCCCAGCTTTCCGTACTGCCCGCAAGCTGCCAGTTTTCTTTATCGTTGCTTATCCATACTTCACACTTCTTTATTGTTCCGTCCAACGTTACATTAGCGGGTAAAAGGGCAGGAATATAACCTATTCCTGAAATATAGTGAGGTTCTCCTATCTCAAAGATAAATTCATCGTTCCAAGCCGGCTTTCCATTTTCGCGGCCTGTTGTCATATACTGCTTTATCCAATAGGTATTCTTTTTTCCATCTATAGCATTAGATACAGGACCATCACCCATAGCCTCAGGAGATTTAACAATATTAACATTGCCGCCTATTTTTAAATATCTGCGCTCAGGCGTGTCGTCCGCTACCGTAAAATTTGCAACAAAATGCGGGCCGGCAAGATAAACGCCCGCCGTCTTTTTACGAACCCATACCGTAACATTGCCCTCAAAAATACATGCGTCAGTCAAATCCTGCCACGTTTTACCCTCATCTGTAGAATACTCAAGCCCTTTTTGAAGATTTAAAAATTTATCTTCATCATCATTCAGAGTATTTACGCTTACATTGCTTGCAGGAATCGCTTGAGTTCCTATTGCTATTACATTCACATAATCCGATGTGTCGAATTTATAATATATATCATTAGCATCTGTTATCTTGGAAATTTCTTCCGGTGTAAGGACATGTGAAGCCGCGCCTGCTTCGTATTCCCAAGTATTCCATGTTGCACCTTTATCAAATGAATACAGGAAATTTTTACCTGTGTTTCTGAATGACGCATTTAGAGTTATAGCCCCTGTATCAAACGAGAATGACGCAAGCTTTGGAAGTTTATTTCTTAAACTCGATGCAATCTGCACACAGTAACTCGGCTGATACAATCTACTGTTCTGGGCATTTGCTCCCATTCCAACAGTAAGCGTATCATAAACAAGTCCTATGATTTCAGCTTTTTGAAAATCATTGTCTAATTTTTTATATAGGTAATTGAATATAAAATCATATACTACCTGAGGATACCATTTGAACGCTTCCGTAATACGAACAGCGAATTCTTTATAATCATCACTTGTTTTTCCGAGCTTTTCATATATATTCGCTATTCCCACATACGATTCCAAATGGAAATACTGCGCTTCAATCGCCTTTTCGTATAGCGCAAGCGCTCCTTCATAGTTTTCCTTTGCCACCTGAATTTCCGCAAGATAAGCAAGATTTTCAGCCTTTTCATAATCGGTCGCTGCATGCTCGGCGTCGTGATTATTATAGATAGCGTCAATACCAAGGAACATATATCCGGCGTTAACCAGTCCCGCAAACTGATAATTACTCCATCCGGCAGGTGCGTGCGAGTAGCCGTAGAACATAATTCCACTGTTTGGCATACCGTATACATTATATCCGTTACCGCATATCGGGTTGCCGTCGACGAGATCATAAGGCATAAACGACACATGATCGGGTGCCTGATAAAGATATCTTGACGCGAGTCCAAAAGCGTTTCTTACTATACAAGCAGTAAAAGATGTATCAAAACATACGCCGCCGCGTTCAATGGTTATCCATTGCTGCTCATAATACTGACCATTTTCGTTTAAGCCGTAATCAACATCAAAATCAAAATAATCATCATGAACAGAAAGCATATATTTCTCGTTCCACTTATCATAGTTCTCCGGCATATAAAGCGGCTTACTGCCCAGAGCAACAGCGTCTTTATCCTGAACCGCATAAGCCATATTACACCAGCCCCAAACATTTGAACGGCTTGCTTGCACTACTCTGGTAGCATAATCCGGATTTTTCAGGTATTTAAAGCGGTAATAATGCTGCATCCATTCCAATTGAGCATTATCAATCGGAGCACTCATAACCATACGCATTTCTTCCACATTATATTTTTCAAATTCTTCCGCTAAGAATCCGAAACCATAAAACTTTTTATAAAGCTCATATCTTCCCACCGGCTCGGAATAATGGCGCCATTTATAGCGGTTTCCATACGGAGAAAAGCAATGCCAATCCAAAACAGGCACACTGTGAGTAAGCGCTATTGCCGCAATCATACGCTTATACAGCGGGGCATTTTCCGAATCATTCATATCCTCCTTGTGCTTTGTGTATATTTGCGATAACACATCAAAACTGCTCATATATATAGCCGAATTCACCGGTTTATACTTTTCTCTAACTTTGTTTGCCTCAGGCTCTCCGCCGTAAGAATAATACCGAAGCATCTGAATATCCGAAAAAAGCCACTCCATAGCTGCAGCAAAATCAGCGTCTTCATTCATTTTTGCGGCAAGTGTTTCATAACCTGTTTTGTCTACCAGTCTGCGTCTGAGCAGGACATTTACATATTCCTCATTTTCAGTAAGCACCATAGGGTCTGTACTTCCAGCCTGCCCGGCAATTGCATTAAGCTGAGCGTCGTATTGTTCAAGAGTCTGAATGTTACTGTCAGAGTAAGCAACAGTGGTTTCATACTCTTTTTCCTGAGTTTTAGAAATGTTTTCTGTTTCGCCAAACATAAGTATGTCACTAAAATAATCCGTGTACAGCTCTTCATCTGTATTCTCTGCTTGTTCATGCGCGAGTATGTCATCTGAATTTACATACATTCCGTCATCTGTATTTTCTGCTGATGACACTGCCGGAAACACGCCGGCTACTGACATTAGCACTGATAATGCCAGACATAATGATAGTATTCTTCGTCTCATTTTTAAGAAATCTCCCTTAATTTTTTCTTGCATATAAAAACACAATTAAAGCTATGATTTTATAGTCTTAACTGTGGAATACAGAAATTACTAATCTTCTGAATTTTTAACAAAATTCTATAATTATTATATATCATTCAGCCATTTTATGTCAAGATGTTTCATGTATATTTATATAGCTGTAACTCTTGCTAATGTTAATATTGATAGGATTTTTTGAAATAAAAAACTGTTTAAGCACTAAAAATATCAAATTCCCCCTTGACAAAAGTTATCTCATAAAAGACTGCAAAATTTATTGACATTTTCTTCAAAATATGAGCCATTTTCATATTGAGGATACATATCCTTGTATGCCTTTTCACCTAAATATGAAAAAATAGCATCTACAGCATTTCGCAAATCTTCAAATTCGCTTGAAGAATCGATTTTATTGAGTGTCTTATTTAAACTTTGCAAAAATGTCTCTAGTTTAGAATATTGACCATTCACCTTTTCAACATCATCAATATCGATACCGTGCACATTTAAATCTATTTCTTGTAAATACATGTAAGCATCGGGATATTTTGTAGATACAGAACACAATAGCATAGCTAAAATTAGATTTACTACATCTTCTTTTAATAAGTCTTGGTATATCACTTCGTTGCGGATTTTAATTCCAGATTTAACCTCGCAATCTAATATACCATCTAAATATTCAGTAATTGACCTTTTTACCAATATACAAATATCACGAGGCTTAACTCCGGAATTTAATAAATTACTAATTTTATTCTTAATAAAAGATTGCTCGCTATCTTCATCATTAAATATAGCAACAGTTGAATTCCCTTCAACAGATTCATATTTTGTTCCCGGTATTATATCAATTTCCTTTTCATTTAGAGTAGTATACAATGCTTTTTGTAGGGATAGCAATTGAGGTGCAGAACGATGATTCATGACCATCGTTTTGCTAGTTGCTCCAAAGTCTAATTCATATTTTTGAGACACATCTGGCATTGCTCCTGCCCATAACATTATCCGTTGTTTTTGGTCACCTACAGCTGTTATAATTGAACAGGTTCCTTGGAAGCAAGTCTGAACAAACTCATATTGCAAGCTTGTTGTATCTTGAAATTCATCCAAGAAAACGTGACTATAGGTTTTTTGCAATGATTTTAGGATGTATTCATTATGCTTTAAAATGTAAATAGCAAATCTGGAAATTAAATTAAAATTTAATGCCGGTTCAAAATTTTTAGTGCCTTTTGTCATAATATTGATTACAGCAGGAGAATGCTTAGGTTTTGAATCCTGCAAATTGAATTTTTGCCGAGAATATCCGGCGAGTTCATAGGCTTCATTTAATAGACTGTTATCTGTATCTACTCTATAATTTTTATCTGGTCTAAACTTATCCGGCAATACCATTATGAATCGATCAAGTATTTCTTTACAAAACTTATCAAAAGTGTAAGAATCTAGCCTGGAGGATAATTCTTGACCGCATCTTTGTTTTACTCGTTCACCTAAATTTGATGCTGAATCTTTTTTAAAAGAAACCGCCAAAATTCTTTTCGGATATGGACATGTGTTGGTTTGCAAAAGATAACATGCTCTTTGAGCCAACAACTCTGTCTTTCCAGCTCCGGGACCTGCTATAACAAGTGTGTTATAATCGCTCTTTACAACCTCCATAGCAACATCTTCCAAGACAATATTTTCAGGCATCCATGAATTTTGTGATTTTAATATTGTTACACTCATAGTTAATTCTTCCAATCAGCTATTTTACGAATAATTTTTCTTAATGGTTTAGGAACATCATTAAGTTCATTGATATCGCAATTAGGTAGTGCGGCTAAATGGGTTGAAGGTTTCCCTCTGCTTAGAAACAGGTATTTATACCAAACCATTAGTTTTTTTTGTTTAGAGGTATAAGTGTGTCCGTCGCCACCTTCTTCTTTCAATGCAACTTTAATATCTTTATCAATTCTGTCTTTAAATTCTCTAGTCATTTTTCCAGTTTCTATATCCTTGATTTTCCCAACATTTTTGATTGCTGGCCCATAAGCTTCATTAACAGTATCTTTATATGCTGTTGTGAAAGTTTCTAATAACATAAAGTCCAAATCCAAAGGTGCAGAGAAATATACATTATGTTTCTCTAATTTATTTACCCAAAATTGCAATTCTTTTTTTCGGTCAATATCCCATTCATGCATTTTATCTATATCGCATTTCGATAATATGGAACCATCTTCAGTTGTTAATAACCCATCTTCATTAACCCCTAATTTTAATAGTTGTTCTATTACATATTTTATCCGTCCCCATCCGCCACCATATCGCTCTTGGTCCAAATCAAGCAATGTAATATGGGGTATATTCAAATCGTTCAAGAGTTTCCAAAAATAATTTACATGTCTTCCACCTAATGGTGCTATGGAAATTCCTAAAACATCAGCATTTTCATATACTTTGTCTAAAAAATAAGGAATAACAATTTGTTCACTTTCACCTTCGCCCAATACAACCATTCTGGAAAAATATATTTCTGGATACGCTTCTACCGCTCCCTTGATATATTTATATTTTTCATCACTTTTATCTGGTAACAAGATATTTTTAACTATTGAATAATCATTATGTTCAATTTTAAAATAACGAATTGTTGTCGCGTCAATTCTCTTGATTATAGAGGCTGAGTGAGACGATAAAACTACTTGAGCATTACTTAATAAGGCTGTTTTGTTTAAGTTTAAAATAACTTACCCTAATAATTGAGGAGCAATATGATTTTCGGGTTCTTCAACAGCAATAAATGTCAACACAGGCGGTACGATTAACTTTTTATCGGTTTCCACAGGTGTTTTACCGATTTCTTCTAATAAATCTGTTTCTATTTCGAGCAAAGTGTTTACAAGGGAGAAGTAAAATAATGACCGTAAACCATCTCCCAATTCACTTACATCATAATCTCGAGGAACTTCTGTGGGAGAGAATTTGATTGCAGTGTGCTTAAGTATATCATCTATTTCAGTTGAATTAACATTAATTTTCGTTGTCCCATATCTGTTGTCACTATGAAAAGCTGACCATTGAGTTTGCAATGTTGTATTTACTTTACCTATATCTGGTATATTCTGAACTGTTTTATTTACTATATCTATATGCTTTTTCAATTTTTCTTTTGTATCTGAATCCCATTTTATGTTTCTAAACAATCGATTAAATAATGTACCTGTTACATTCCTCAACTGTTCTGATGGATTTCTTAATGCAGGTACATATATACATCTAATATTGGCTAGAATGGTTTTATTAGCATTTTTCTTAACACTCTCTGTTATTTCCTCACCTTCAGGAGCAACTATAAAATAATATTTAGACTCAATCAATCCTTCTACGCTACCGTCGTTTGTATATGTTGCTTCTAATCGAATCCTTAAGTATGGTGCAGAATTTTCATCTTCAACAACAAAATATTTAAAGAACGCAGGAATTGCAGAGTCAGTTTCTTCAAGGTTTTGTAACTCTGGAAAGTTGAATACAGCTTCTATATACATTTCAGAACTGTCAATGTCTTCCGGCTTTTTGCCATGTGGAAGGTGAAAGTCAGAACGTATAATTTCTCTTTCAGACGGCAAAGTTCCAAAAAGTTTAACCAATGATATCATTGCGGCTGTTTTCCCCGAACTATTTACACCAATGAATGTGGTAAGTTGGTCAAAAGTAATAGTTGTTGTTTCCGAACCAAAACACCTAAAATTATTCATCTTGATTTTCTTTAGTTTCGTATGTTTTCTCCCGCCAACCTTATTATGCAAAGATTTTATTAAAACCTATGTAATATAGTGTCAAAAATTCAACTCACAGTTCCTCTTTTCTGTTTCACTATTCCCTCTAGTTTTTTGCCGCACAAACGCTTACTCCTTAAATGTTCTGCATGCTCAGGAGTAATAACACGCTCCCTTCTAATAGCATGGTTATATCAAATTCATGTTAATGTTATTATTCTGTTCTTGTGTCTAAGTAAATTTATTCTCCTGCACAAAATTCAACAAATAATTCAAATTCCTCCTAAATTCTGATAACACTGCACCAATTCAAGCATAATCTCCGGAAACAACCATGCACGAAAAACATCTGCAATCTCAGGATGAGCAATGCTTCCGCCATTCTTACCGGCTTTGGATTTTATCCCTTTGGCATTGGTTGCATTAATCCAAAGTTTTAGTGTTAATGTTTTATTTGAACTTTTAATACTTTTCAGTAATTTCTCACATTCATCATCCAGAAAATCAGAATTGAACTTATTTTCCCACATTCTTAAATATTCAACCGTATTGGCATTTCTAAGCCAGCTTTGTATCAAATAGCCCGGATTCTTGTCATTTTTGCTGCGTGCAATCTCTGTTAACGAAACATATTCCTTATCTATTGTCTCATCACTTCTCATCAACTCTCCTATGTTGGAGCATTTACATCCGGGTACATCGTCAATATTCAATTCTTCGTAAAATAGATTTGATAAATAGTCGGCTTCTTCTTGCGTCTGAATCCCTTTCTGAACCAAGTGTTTCAGTATTTTTTCAACTGATATTGTATATGACCAAATCGCCTCTGCTCTTCTTTTTTGTTTTTCAGTCACATGACCAACTCCAATTCCACGTATATTTGTATTATATCAGAATTGGTGCAATTTGTAAATATCCAAAGCATCACATTACATAAAGCACGTATATGTATTTTATGTAACATCAAGAATCATGTTTACTATCATAACTTTTTACATAGATAACTCCCTATCATAACGGCAACGCAGTTCTTTTTCGCCACGAGCCATTAGATAATCTTCAAACGAAATAATAAACGGTACATACTTTTTATTGTTTATCGTTTTGTCGATAACATCTCTTGTCCACTTTTCCTTGCCTGACGGAGATTTAATGCCTTGTCTCATCAATTCCGCTTGTATATCCTGTAAACTACAGTTACTCATTGCCATATGAAATATCAGTTTAACCACCTCCGCCTTTTCAGGATTTACATACACAAAACCTTGCTCGTCTCGTTCATAACCGTAACACACCCTTCCAAATAATCTTGATTGTATTAAATCTAATTTAATCATTTCCTTTTCCTCTCTTTCTGTTTCTTTATTTTTAATAATTTCTTTCATAGTAAATTCCCCTCTCTGAATAAAAAAGCACATCTTGATTTCACTCAAAATGTGCTTTCTGGTTTTATTTTGCTAAAACATACGTATTATGATGTTTTGGTTTTTATTATTTCATTAACCATCCGTTTCTATAGTCATTTCCTATAATTTAGATCCCATTTTCTTAGGAATTCTGCATATAAAAAGAGACAAACATCAATATAACCATGTTATAAAAAATGTTCGTCTCTTTTGGTGAGTCATCCGCGATTCGAACGCGGGACAACCTGCTTAAAAGGCAGGTGCTCTACCGACTGAGCTAATGACCCATATGGCTGGGATGGAAGGATTCGAACCTTCGGAATGCTGGAGTCAGAGTCCAGTGCCTTACCGCTTGGCGACATCCCAATATTATTTGCGGAATTCTCCGATATATAAATGGAGCGGGTGATGGGAATCGAACCCACACAATCAGCTTGGAAGGCTGAGATTCTACCATTGAACTACACCCGCAGATGTACATTCCCCGACCAAC
>CATIYX010000232.1 GCA_949739095.1 uncultured Clostridia bacterium
AGAACGCAGTGCATTCACTGCAATTTCAAACGTATCCGCGCCACTTTTAGGTTTTTTCTGTGTTTCTTCTTCTGTTTCCAGTGCCGCAAAACCAACAAAATCTCCCAAATGTGGTTCCAGAGACAAAAATCCCTGATATCCATCCTGCTTAAGTCCTTTCAGCAGCAATGGCACTTCTCCGTCACCCTTTCCCGCCGGGACAACTGTTCCGTCCTCTTTTGCATCTTTGATATGGACATAACGGATATAGTTTTTGAGAATTTCATAGGCATATGGATAGGGCTGACAACCACACTGCACAAAATTAGCTGGGTCAAATGTTGCCCATAGATGGTCGCTACCAACACTCTCAAAAATATCCAAACAACGCTCTGCTATGTCACCGTAAATCCCTTTTTCATTTTCATGCAGCAGCGTAATTTGCTGCTGCGTTGCCGCTTTTACCATGCGCTGCATACGGCGCAGCACTTCATCGCGGTATTTCTCCGGTGCTTCTTCTTGAGGTATGTAAAAACTAAACACACGAATATAATCGGTTCCCAAAATCTTTGCTTTTTCCATCAGATTTTCCAATCGTGCCATATGTGCATCCATATCATCCTGAATGGATATTTTTCCCATCGGTGACCCTAGCGCCGAAATCTGTATTCCTGCCGCACGACATTTATCTGCAACCACCCGAATCTCTTCCATGCTGCAATCCGCAATATTTTTTCCGTCTACGCCGCGCATTTCAATATGCCCAATACCAAACCGTTTCATCTGTTCAATTTGCACGTCTATCATCGGGTCTATTTCATCCGCAAATCCTGATAACACAAATGTTGCCATAGATATCTCCTCCCAATCCTTTTTTCTTTATCTTACCTCATATTTTTTCAAATTTCTTTGTTGTTTTTGCTTGGAATATTGCAAATCTTGTGGTATACTAGCTATAGTATACTCTGCTACACATCTATTGGATTTCGTCCGTCTCCACAAACGCCCGTGGTAACGCAGTGGCAACATATTTAAAACAAAAAAATGGAGGTTTACCCTATGCGTGAAACGAGTTCCCATCACTCTGAAAAAGGATTTCGTATTTCTCGTACAAAATCCTACTATAGTCAGCCCACTACTTTCCCAAACCATATTCATAACCACTATGAGCTCTACCTCCTTCGCAGTTCTCACGCCACGTTTAAGGTGGAAGGTCAAATCTATGAATTGACAGAAGGTGATGTGATGATGTTTAACAGTCGTGAATTTCATAACATCAGTTTTAACTTGCAGGAACCATATGAACGGACAACCCTTAGTTTTACAAAAGATTATCTGGAAAATTTCTGTCACACGCCCTATGATCTGTATGCCGGTCTGGATTTCCGAAAACTGGGGAATGGTAATTTACTACCCGCCAGTGCAGCGCGGCAATCCGGTCTCTTACGCCATATAGAACAATTGGAAGAATATTCTTTTGGAAACAGACCGGAAAAACAAATTATGCTGCAATGTCTTATGCTGCAAATTTTAATCACAATTAATCGACTGGTATCCACTTCGGACTTTTCCGCCGGTTCCCACATCCACAATGAAAAAATCGTGGAAATTATTCAGTATATTAACCATAACCTAACCGCTGACCTCAGCCTGGATGCGCTTGCCAGCCGGTTCTACATTTCCAAATACCACTTGTCCCATTTATTCAGTGCGTCAACCGGATTTTCCGTGAAGCAATATATCAGCAGTAAGCGTGTTCAATATGCACAAAAATTGATTTCTGGCGGCACAAGTACACTGGATGCATGTGTGTCGGCAGGTTTTAATGACTATTCCAGTTTTTATAAAGCCTATAAAAAAATGTATGGTGTAACGCCAAAATCTGCAAAACAGTAATTAAAAAAGAACAGTTGAATGACGCTGCATCCGACTGTTCTTTTCTATTATTTATTCTTCCGATTCATCAACCCATTCTTGTTCCTCTGTTGCTTCCTCTTGTAATGTTTCCTGTTCTGTTTCTTCTGTTTCTTCTGTTTTTTCCGTTTCTTCTATTTCCGGCATGACTTGTTCTGTCACAGGTGCTACTTCTGCTTCTACAATTTCCGGTTCCTTTATCTCTTCTACTGTTTCCACTTTTTCTGTTTCCAGCTCAGATTTCTCCCTGCTGCTTAGACGCACCAATTCATCATAATAATTTGCCATAACCACATTAACATAGGGAGCTATCCACAGTGACAGAATACCGCATGTTAATGTCACAAGTAAATACCATCCGATAAAAGATAGACACAATACAAACAATTCCCATTTATGCCCCTTCATGAGTTCCCGACTGCGTTTAATACAAGCGAATACACCCAGTTCCGGTTGGTCCAGCAATAAATAGGGCACCACAGCAAACCCCAGTGCAACATAGCATAGCAATACTGCTGCCGCAATACCAGCAATTACTGCCAAAACCGGATGTATAAATGTTGCCAGCACTGCTGCAACCGCTACACTGATAAAGTACACCACCAGAACCACTAAAAACATCAGCACATTTGCACCAAGCACTTTACCAAACCGCCTGAATGGATGGAACAGTTCACCTACACCAGTTTTTTCGCCACGCCGCAACTTCAAAAATGCCCAGCTATATCCTGTGGATATTATACAAACCAAAATAATCCACAACACATAAGCAACCACCATCGCTGCAATACCGGCACCCTCAGAAAAAGCGTTTCCAATTCCCCAGCAGCCCATTACAATAAGCGCTGCACCCCAGCTAATGGCAAACAGCACAAGCGTAATCAGTACGCCAAACGCCCGTTTTCCTCGTAATTGTTCTTTTGCATTTTGCTTCAATTCTTTTCGTGTTAACATTTTTTCGCCCCTTTTCTTGCAGCTCTGAATATCACATCCAAAAAAACAAACAGTGGAAAGCGACATTCCTGCTACTTTATTCAGCAGGCAAAAGCCCGTCTAATTTATGCATATGTTAAAAATATCATCTGCATACATTGTCCCACATTTTTACTGCCGCAAGAATTTGCGAAAACAGGGGTCATTTTGTATAAAAAAACTTATTTTATATGCAATATGGACTATTTATTTAAACATAATTGATTTACCTAATTTTTTTGTTCATCTATCTCTGTAATCCATTCTGATAAAAGGTTCATCAACTTTCAAGTCTGTTAAAAGTTTATATTTATTGGGTCGACGATATGCATTGCCGTGCACTTCGCTTTCGCGATAATTACGAAGCTGCTCTAAGTCAAGCTCAGCCACATAAATTCCTTCTTTCCCCTCCGCCTGCAAAATACAAGTATCACGTGATCCCTCCGCCTCAGGTATATAAGCCACACCATCAAAAACACTTGAACCACCATTACAATCAGGAACTGTTTCAGGATAATTACAGGTAGCAATTGCCAGCATATTTTCATATGCCCGTCCGCGAAGCTGTGAAAGACGATTGAGTTCCATTGGACAGGCATTAGGAACCAGAATCAATTCTGCACCCTTTAGCATCAAAATTCTTGCACTTTCGGGAAATTCTCTGTCATAGCAAATCATCGCCCCAACTTTCACTTCGCCGCAAGCGGTATCTAACACAGTGACATAAAACGATTCACCTGGCGTTAAATTCCTCTCCACACTAAAATCACAGGTATGTACTTTTGCATAAGAAAATTGTTGTTTCCCAAATCTGTCAAACAGAACAAATGTATTACGTGGATTATTTTTAAATTGTTCCAGCAACGTAATTCCAATCGCCATATCCAGTTCTTTGGCAAGTTCTGCATACGCATTGACAAATCTACTATCTATCGGTATTGCCTCAGCTTTCCATTTTTCTACAGGGCGATTATAAATGTTATATCCATTGCTCCACATTTCAGGAAACAATGCAATATCAGCACCCATCTTTTTCGCTTTTCTGCACCACTCTATTCCTTTTTCTAAATTTTCATTTATGGTCTTACATGGCGCTATTTGCAGTAATGCGATTTTCAATAAGTTCATTGTTTATATCCTTTCCGTCCTGTTTTGCAAATTACAAATGGGATTTATTATGAATGTGTTAGAAAATTAGATTAAAGTGTTAAAAATAAATTAAAAAAAATAGCCTAAAACCATAGGTTTTAAGCTATTCTTGTTTGGCGGAGAAGGAGGGATTTGAACCCTCGCGCCGCGTGAACGACCTACACCCTTAGCAGGGGCGCCCCTTCGACCAGCTTGGGTACTTCTCCATTTTATATGGAAGGCACTATAGCGTCTTTAAACCACAGCACCACCCTATTCAGTTTTGGCGGAGAGGGTGAGATTCGAACTCACGGTCCCTTTCGAGATC
>CATIYX010000233.1 GCA_949739095.1 uncultured Clostridia bacterium
CCAGCGGTTTACCGGCAGCGTCCATGATATACCATTTTCTTTCTACTTCGCCGCTTTTTTCCATATAAGTAGACATAATATCCCTCCATCTTTCTGTTTATACCAAGCAGTCGGACGATTTATCCGAAGCTATGTTTTCTTTGTGCACTTTCAGGTAAAAATCCATTCTGGTTTAGATTTCCCTCATTAACACGTTTTCTATTGTAATACTTTTTTTTCATCTTGTCAACACTTTTTTGATATTTTTTTAATTTACTCACCTCAAACTCTTTATTTCTTTCGTTTTCTCTCTTATACTCTCTCATTCTCCAACTCATTTTTCATTTTTATCTGTTTTCTACAAAACAAAAGCTCCATTTTTGACATTGCTTTTTTCCGATGTTTATGATATACTAGTGATTATTAATCAGCACCCGTGTGGCAAATTTGCCTCCGGGTGTTTTGTACTATCATGGCGCTTTGTCATTTTAACGCACAAACCCATGATAAGTTTACACAGAAAGAGGTCGGTTTATATGGGGCAAAATTGTAAGGTATTAGCATTTGATTTTGGCGCGTCCAGCGGACGGGGCATTGTTTTTGAATACGACGGTCAATCGCTGAAGGAAACGGAAATTCATCGGTTTTCCAATGACCCTGTCATGGTAAACGGACATTTATATTGGGACATCCTACGGCTGTTTCATGAAATTAAGCAGGGCATTTTAAAATGTATGAGCGGCGGTCACCGTGATATTGAAGCCATTGGCATTGATACTTGGGGCGTTGATTTCGCTCTGTTTGATGAACATGGAACAATGCTGGAAAATCCGTTCCACTACCGCGACACGCGCACGCAGGGTATGATGGAGTTGGCAGACAAAAAATTGGGCAATTCTTATTTATTTGAAAAAACAGGTATTCAATTTAACTTTTTCAACACTCTCTATCAATTAATGTCGCTGACCGAACAGAACCCCGAAGTTTTACAGCGCGCCAAACGCCTGTTGTTTATCCCTGATATTTTCAATTATTTTTTGACAGGCAAAATGAAAAACGAATATACCATCGCTTCCACCTCTCAGCTTTTGGATGCCCACAGCCGCCAGTGGTGCACAGAACTACTAGATAAGGCAAACATTCCGGCACACCTGTTTGAAACACCGGTATTGCCCGGAACTATTATCGGAAATTTACGTTCTGATATTTGCGAAGAGCTGGGCTGTCCTGCCATTCCTGTAGTTGCAGTAGGGTCTCACGACACAGCGTCTGCTGTTGCCAGCGTTCCCGCCGAGGAAGGTGAAAACTATGTCTATATTAGTACCGGAACCTGGGCACTGCTTGGTGCGGAATTGGATAGTCCGCTGATAAACCAAACTTCTTTTACACATAATTTTACCAATGAAGGCGGTGTAGAAGGAAAAATCCGTTTCCTGAAAAACATCATGGGACTTTGGATCATCCAAGAAAGCCGCCGTCAGTGGCAACGTGAAGGAAAAGACTATTCTTTTGCCGATTTGGAACAGAAAGCGCGTGCTTCCCGTCCGCTGGCTTCTTTCATTGACCCTGACTTTGAATCCTTTGCCACGCCCGGCAACATGCCGGAAAAAATCCGCCAATTTTGCCGCGAAACAGGTCAGCCTGTTCCTGAAACAGAGGGCGAAGTGATTCGTACGGCAGCGGAAAGTTTAGCTTTAAAATGCGCCCATGCTGTGTTTGGCTTGGAAGAAGTATTCGGTAAATCGATTGATGTCATTCACATGGTAGGTGGTGGTATCAAAGATACCATGGTTTGCCAGTTCATTGCAAATGCTTCCGGCAAACGTGTTGTCGCCGGTCCGGTGGAAGCAACAGGCACTGGAAATGCCATTGTTCAAATGATGGCACTGGGCAAGATTCCGAACCTTGCCAGTGCGCGCAAAGTCATTCAAAATGCAACACCCACAAAAGAATATCTGCCGCAGGACGATTCTCTCTGGCAGGAGGCATATCAGCGGTTCACGACATATCTGGACTAACCTAGCAACAAACAAGGACTGTTCAACTACGAACAGTCCTCATTTGTTTTATCCATTTTTCTTTACAAAATTATAACAACTTATTTTTCTTTTTGTTTAAAAAATATCATACCAATCAGATTTCCAATCAGCGCGATACCTGCATATGCCACAATATATACCCATGCACTTGGATTGTAATAAATCCAGATTGTCGGTGTGAACACTGCTGCCACTGCAATGGGATATATCCAGCAAAAACCTTGTTTGATTCCATAGATAATAGAACAAACCAAACAAATCAGCGGCAGGGCAGCCAGCAGCAAAATCATAGCTGTTCCGGTATCGTACATACATAGAGGAAGTAAATAAAAATCAATCAACAACACGCCAAGATAGGGAATCATTTTTTTGACCTTCTGCATGAATATTGCCTCCTTTTATATCATTTTTAGATAACGTAACATCTGATTTTTCATGTTCCTAATCAAATCATCTTCCAATTTCTATTTTAATTGATTTCCAACACATTTGTCGACCAATAAGCTGCCAACTTTAAAAAAGTGGCGCTGCCCAGTTGCTTTTGACTAATCGGAAATCCCTGATAGATAAACTCAAATTCTGTGTCTATCAAATGTGCCAATTCCTCCCATTTTCTTTGAAATGCCTTTTTATCTTCTCCCGGCGCGAGGAGCAGCTGTTCCATTTCCTGCATGTTTTGATAGGACTGATTTAACTTATTATAATATTCCCGATAAATTTCTGTCTCTTTGCGCGGCACCTTGGCAAGCTGCTGTTCCCATGTTTGCATCTCCTGCCACCGCTGTTCATACAATTCTTGTGTCGAAATTGTATCTTCTTCCTTGAACCATAGTGACTTGTCCTCTTTCCGGCTGTTTTCAAAATTCAATAAAATTTGTTCGCCGTTATTGCGCAGCACCACATATACCTCCGCCATGCTTTTATATGTATCCTGATATAGTGTCCGATAAACTATGTATTCCCGATTTCGCGCGGCTGTCACCCCACAAACTCCGGCAATACATGCTACAGCTAAAATAACTGCTGCCACACCCCAAATAAGTTTCTTTTGTTTTTTTGTCATCTGTCTCCCCCCTGTTTCTGTTTTTTCATGCATTTCTATCTGATGAAATTCGTCTTAACCGCCGGAAGTGCTTCCGGAACACAAATGTTATTCTGCTGCGCATTTTTCAGTATATTTAACATCCACCCCATGTTTTGTCCTATTGAGCGCATAATCCACATGCCTTCTTCATCTTGTTTCACTTCTTCCGGCGTGTGTCCATGCACCATGTTCCAATAAGGAGATGGTACCATAATCATTTCGCTTACTTCAATATATTTGTTAAGTTGGTCATATGCAGCTGTTGTTCCGGCGCGGCGCGCAGATACAATGCAAACTCCCGGTTTCATACGAAACAGACTTCTTCCAGCATAAAACAGCCGGTCCATCAACGACACCATAGACCCATTGGCGGAAGCAAAATAGACTGGAGAGCCAAACACAAATCCATCTGCCGTCTTCGCTTTTTCTAAAATTACATTCACAACATCGTCCCTAAATACACATTGGTTTCCGTTTTTTTCACGGCATTTTCCCCAGCCAATGCATCCACGGATTCCTTGTTTGCCAATTTGTATTATTTCTGATGTGACATCACATTTCCCTAACTCATTTGCAATTTCCGTAAGTGCTGTATATGTACAGCCGCCTTCGTTAGGGCTGCCGTTTACCATTAATACATGCATTTGTCTGCACCCTCCTTTATTATTGTCACAAAAAATGCTGCACCCGATAACAGGCACAGCAAAACATTGTTTTAACCGCAGTATTTGGATATTTTTTCGTCAATCGTTGACACACCTTTAGGATTATAGGCAATCTTTACATTAGAAAAAACGCCATCCGCCCCATTTTCCACTGCAATCTGCTGACAGCGTTTTAAAATATCCATAAGCTCGTCAAAATCGCCTTCCATTGTCGTATCAAACGGACCTACCACGTATCTTACACCTGTCGAAATAATATATTCAATTACGCTGTCCACTGCGCCAAACAGTTTGCTTTCCGGCACACCCGGCAGGACCTGCAGGCTAATACTGCAATTATACATTAGTGTTTCGTAGCTCCTTTCTATTAAGACCCTCTCAGCAGCAAATACTTTTTAAATGTCGTCATTTTTTTCTTAGATAGGTACCATCCCTCAAAGCAGTCATAGTTTGGGAGGCGATGGTATATTTTCTTACTAACAATTGATGGTATCATTTTACCATACCAGCCCTGTTTTGTCAATTAAAATCCGCATATCCTGCGGCAACGGCGCCTGCAAACACAGCATTTTTCCCATCAGCGGATGCGGCAAATGCAGTTCATATGCATGAAGGGCATGACGCGCGATTTGTGCACCGCTTCCTCCATATAGCGTATCGCCCGCCAACGGGTGGCCCAGATATGCCATGTGAACACGAAGTTGGTGTGTTCTGCCTGTCAGCGGATATAGTTTTAACAATGCGTGACCCTCCCGCTGACACAATACTTCATATCTTGTCTGTGCCGCTTTTCCGCTTTCGGTCACACATCGTTCAATCATACTGCCCTCTTTACGTCCAATAGGTGCCTCTACAGTTCCTTCTGTTTGGGAAAAGTTTCCTTCTGCTACCGCCAAATATACCTTTTGTATGTCTCCTCCACGTTGCCTGTCTATCATTCGGTCCTGCACAAACGGATTTTTACCAAACACCATCACACCGGAAGTATTACGGTCCAGCCTGCCCAATGCGCGCACCTGCGTCTGAACACCATTCCGTGCATAATATCCTGCCACTGCGCCGGCAACCGTCCCCTGCGCGTGTTTGTAAGAAGGATGCGGCGGCATACCGGGCGGTTTATTAATAGCAAGCAACGCCTCATCTTCATAGAGAATGTCTAAAGGAATATTTTCCTGTGGTACTCCTTCCGAAACCTCCGGCGCAAACTGCAGTTCCAGTCGGTCGCCCCTTCGGCAGATATGGCGAACCCAAACATTTTTTCCGTTGCAGAAAATACCACCGCTCTGTTTCAGTCGAACTAACAGTCGGTGAGATATATTTTGCTTCCGTGTTAAATATTCTTTAACGGAAATTTCCTCCTGTTCCACAATAAATACCATGCGGAGTCTCCCCATTTCAACTCATTTAATATATCTTTCTCACATGCAAATTATCCGATTTATCTGCCCTTGAACAATTCTCTTGATAACAAAAGAAGGAACCGTATGCCGCATTTTGCCGCCCATGTTCCTTCTCTACATTCTTGTTTACAGCAATTTCACAACGCCGCCATAGACCAGTCCGCGTGCACTGTCCATAGTAACAGTCGTTCCGCTTTTCAATATCTTTGTTGCACCTTTTGCACCTGTGACAACAGGAATGTCCAGTGTGATACCTACCACTGCGCCGTGGGAGGAAACGCCTTCTTCTTCCGTGATAATGCCACTGCAATGCCGCAAAATATCAATCACCAAATTGGAGGTTTTGGGCATTACAATAATGTCACCGTCCTGAAACTTTTTTGCTAACTCCTTTTCATCTTTGGCAACGCACAGTTTGCCACTGACAGAAAGCTCGTTTACACCGCTTCCCTGCACCAGCACATCGCCTACCAAATGAACTTTCAACGTATTGGTGTTGCCGCTGACGCCCACCGGAATACCGCCTGTGATGACCACAATGTCACCTTTTTGTACAATGCCTGTTCCAACAGACAATTCCACTGCGTAATCAAACAGCGTATCTGTCGTATATTTTTCCTCGCTTTTGACAGGCACAACTCCCCATGACAGACTAAGCTGTCTCCATATTTTCTCTGAGGTTGTCGGTGAAATAATCGGACAGACCGGTCGGAATTTGGAAATCATCCGTGCTGTATTTCCGCCTTTGGTTACGGCAATGATTGCCGCCGCACCCAAATCATGCGCCGTTGTGCAAGTCGCATGGCTAATAGCATCCGTCACATTAGGTGTTGACAAGTTCGCTTCTTTGGCAAACCGTGCTTTATAATCAATATGCGCCTCTGTGCTCACCGCAATGCGGGACATAGTTTCCACCGCCTGCACAGGATATTTGCCAATTGCCGTCTCACCCGAAAGCATAATCGCGCTGGTTCCGTCGTAAATCGCATTTGCCACATCTGTCGTTTCCGCACGTGTCGGTCTTGGATTGCGAATCATAGAATCCAAGAGCTGTGTCGCCGTGATGACTTTTTTTCCTGCTTTATAGCATTTTTTAATCAAAAGTTTCTGGATATTTGGCAGCTCTTCCAGTGCAATTTCCACGCCCATGTCGCCGCGCGCCACCATAATGCCATCGCTGACTTTAATGATTTCATCTATGTTTTCAACGCCCTGTCCGTTTTCAATTTTAGCAATGATATGAGTGTCTCGACCACCCAGTTCCTCTAAAATCTTACGAATTTCCATCACATCATAAGGCGTTCTGACAAACGACGCAGCTACAAAATCAACATCGTTTTTCACACCAAATTCCAGATCTCGGCGGTCCGCCTCGCTGACATATGGCATATTGATATTGACGCCTGGAATATTCAAACTTTTTTTACTTTTTAATACGGCAGAATTTTGCACCAACAATCGGATCTCTCGCCCTTTGATAGCTTTCACCTTGCATACAATCAAACCATCATCAAACAAAACTGTGTCGTCTACATGCAAATCATCTGCCAAATCCGGATATCCAATAGAAACCCGTTCTGCCGTCCCCTCTATTTTTTCCGGTGTGAGCGTCAAGGTTTGTCCTTCTTTTAGCTGCACACCGCCGTCTTTCATGTCTCCAATACGGATTTCCGGTCCCTTTGTATCAAGCAACAGCGCCACAGGCAAACCTAATTTTTCCCGTGCTGCTTTTAGTTCGTCAATGCGCATTTGCTGTTCTTCATGGGTACCATGAGAAAAGTTTAGTCTCGCAACATTCATACCGCTGCGCATCAACTGTTCCATCACTTTTGGGTCATCCGTCGCCGGTCCAAGCGTACAAACAATTTTTGTTTTGCGAACTGCCATAAAATCCTCCATTCTTCTCTTTTTATAAAGATAAGATATCCGCCAGCCGCAGCATATCGGCATCAATCGTTTTTTTCATGTTCAGACCTTCCAGAATATCCAAATCACAAATCTTTCCATCACGTTTCACTACAACGCGGTTACCGATTCCTTGTTTCAGCAAATCAACTGCATGAACGCCCATCTGGCTCGCCGTGATTCGGTCTTTGACCGTCGGACGTCCGCCACGCTGAATATGTCCCAGAATACACACCTTCGTTTCCAACTCAATGTCGTGTTCCACGCGCAAAAGTTCTTCTGTTTTATCTGCAATTTCCTGTGTATTACCGATACCCTCTGCAATCACAATAATATAATGATATTTTCCTCTGGCGCGACAATCCATAATCATTTGCACAAGGTCTTTTTGAATATCAAATTTTTGCTCCGGAATCAGAATCGCTTCCGCTCCGCCGGCAATCCCTGCCGAAAGTGCTATGTATCCTGCATCTTTTCCCATAACTTCTATAAAGGTACAACGGTTGTGTGACAGCGTAGTATCACGGATTTTATCAATACAGTCGCTTACCGTATTGAGCGCCGTGTCATAGCCAATTGTATATTCTGTGCAGTCAATATCATTGTCAATTGTTCCCGGCAATCCAATGGTCGGCAGTCCGGCTAACGATAAATCACGTGCGCCACGAAACGACCCGTCTCCGCCGATTACTACAAGACCATCAATACCGTTTTCCTTTGCACGTTCTGCCGTACTTTTCACAACTTCCGGCTTCTTAAATTCCAGACAGCGCGCACTGCCAAGGATTGTCCCACCACGATGCAATGTATCAGACACTTCACGCATGTCCAGTTCTTTCATATCCAATTTCATCAATCCTGTATATCCGTTATGAATCCCCAGCACATGCATACCGCTGTTGACACCGGCACGCACCACAGCACGAATAGCCGCATTCATGCCCGGCGCATCTCCGCCACTCGTCAAAACACCAATTGTTTTCATCTTTTCCATCACAAATCCACTCCCATACTTTTCTAAATCTATTTCTATTTCTTCTTATTACGCTCCTGTCAAAGGAACTTTTTATTAAAATCCTTTTTCAATAATCATCTCATGCGCCTGTTCAATTTCCGATTCCGGCACCAATACTTCAAAACAGTTATCTCCCGCGTCTTTACATACAGGACGTACTTTCACAATCAAACCGCCATCTTCCAGAATGGTTTGAAGCTGCTGCACAAATTCTCTATCCTGTGCCATATATACGACTGTCCACATATGCTGTCTTCTCCTTTCAGCCCCGACCCGCGCATTTCTTTCTGCACGATAACTACCGCCTGTTCCCAAAGCGTTTCTTGTTCCATCTGATACAAGCAGCCGCCGGATATGATTTGCCGCTTTCGGCAACACATTTGCTTCTGGTTCGTTCCACAAAAAAAGAAAACTGTCTCTTTCATATATCCCATAGCCAATAAAAAATCAGCTTATCTACTTTTGTTAACCATAGGTATCCTTCTATTATTATATTCGTTTTTCAAAAAAAATCAACTCTATTTCTGTCCTAAATTTTGTCAAAAATCTGTCAATCTTTCCCGAATATGCACAAAACCAGATACAATTTCAAATATATATTCCTATTATATCCACCAATTACAGAATTATCCATTCCCACCATGCAGGAATTGATACACGTTTTCCGCCGCGCTGCGTCCTACCCCCGGTACCTTTGCCAAATCCTCTATAGACGCTTCCCGCATTTTTTTCACAGACCCAAATGCTTTTATCAAATTTTTCCGGCGTGTTTTTCCAATACCCGGTATTTCTTCCAATTCAGAGCGAATAGAGGATTTCTCACGCATTTTTCTATGGTACCGAATGGCAATACGGTGCACTTCTTCTTGAATTAATGCCACCCACCGGAACGCTTCCCTGCTGAGCGGAATAATCTCCCCATCACAAGAAATCAGCGCACGCGTGCGGTGGCTGTCATCTTTGACCATACCATAGACTGGAATATCTAAGTGTGCTGCCTGTACAGCGCCTTCTATGACATGAGCCTGCCCCAGTCCGCCATCGGCAAAAATAACGTCCGGCAGCCGTGCAAACCCTTTATTTTCACCTGTTTCACGTTCGTGCAGCGCACGCTGCAAACGGCGGGAGAGCACCTCTTGCAAGGACCCATAGTCATCGGCGCCATCAATGGTTTTAATTTTAAAATGACGATATTCGCTGTTTGCCGGCATACCGTCTTCAAACACACACATGCTGCCCACAGAATTGGTTCCTGCCGTGTTGGAAATATCGTATGCCTCTACACGTTTGATGGCAATTCCCAGCGTATCTTCCAGTTCTTTCACTGCTGCCCGATTACGTGCTCCGTCCGCAGTCGCGCGGGCATTATAATCGTCAATCACCTGACGTGCATTCTTTTCCGCCATTTTTACCAGTTCCAGTTTTTCCCCGCGCTGTGGCTGATGAATGTTTACTTTCACACCTTTTTTGTCTGATAAAAACGCTTCCAAAAGCTGGTGGTCCTCCGGCAAAACGTTCACCAACACCTGACGCGGCAGTGCTTCTTCCGCCATCCCTGCATAGTATTGACTCATCACCTGTCCCAACACAGCATCCTCTGTTTCCTCAATCACTCGTTCCAGCAAAATCTGTTCCCGACCCGTAATTTTACCGCCGCGAATCACAAAAATTTGAATATCCGCCACCCAGCCATGCGTGCAAACGGCAATTACATCCCGGTCCTCTCCTCTTGTACTGACAATCTTTTGACTGTCCCATAGCCCCTCCAGCTTTTGAATTTTGTCGCGTACCATCGCCGCCTTTTCAAATTCCAGCGCAGCAGAATAAGTTTGCATTTGTTCTTTCAAGCCTTCTATCAGTGCATCGCCGCGTCCATCCAGAAAATTTTTAATTTCATCAAATGCTTGCCGATATGCTTCTTTAGAAATGTTTCCCTGACATGGTGCGCTGCACAGCCCGATATGATAATTCAAACAGGGGCGTTCTTTGCCAATGTCCCGCGGCAGCACCCGTTTGCATGTGCGAATTTTGAATACTTTACGCAGCACATCCATTGTTTCGCGCACCATACCGCCTGTATAGGGACCAAAATACTGGTTTTTGTCTTTTTCTTGTTTACGCGCCAATAATATCCTCGGAAACTCTTCTGAAGTTGTCACTTTGATATACGGATACTGTTTCCCGTCCTTGAGCAAAATGTTATAATATGGCTTGTGCTTTTTAATAAGGTTGCATTCCAGCACCAACGCTTCCAGTTCCGTATCTGTCACAATATATTCAAAATCCGCAATATTGTCCACCATTGCTTGCACCTTCAGGTTGGGTTGATTGGAATGAAAATATTGCGATACCCTATTTTTCAAGCATTTTGATTTGCCCACATAGATAATATTTTTTTGTGGGTCCTTCATGATATAAACCCCCGGCTGACGGGGAAGATTTTTTAATTTTTCTTGTGGCGTTCCCATTGTCTCACCTTTTATTCCTGTTCCCGTTTTTCACGGATAATTGCGCCCGGAATCACACGTTGCTCCACTGGTAGCCGCACCGTCATTTTCGCATGTGGCGCTGTGTTGATTTCCCGTCCGTTTTCATCCAGCATAACATGAATTTCATGTGTTAAAAAGCCCGGAATGTTTGGCTGGATAATTTCCACGGTGTCACCTTTGCCGAATTTGTTACGTTGCTGCACAACTGCCACACCCGTTTCTTCTTCATATTCCAGCACCACACCAACAATATCATAGGTACGGATATAAGAGGAGGTGTTATAAACCTGACCTTTTTCCTCCGGTTTCCCATGAAAAAAACCTGTATAATAATGGCGGTGACTAACCTTTTGCAGTTCTTCCATCCATGCAGGATTAAACCGGTAACCCGCTGGATCTAAATAATATGCATCCAGCGCTTCGCGGTATGCTTTCACTACGGACGCCGCATAATATGCTGTTTTCATACGTCCTTCGATTTTCAAACTGGTGATTCCTGATTCTATCAACTCTGGTAAATGTTCAATCAGGCACAAATCCTTGGAATTAAAGATAAAGGTACCATTATCGCCTTCATAAACCGGCATCACCTCACCCGGACGCTGTTCCTCCACCAGAGAATATTTCCAGCGGCAAGGCTGGGCGCACGCACCACGGTTGCTTTCTCTGTGTGTCATGTAATTACTTAGCAGGCAGCGTCCCGAATAGGAAATACACATCGCCCCATGCACAAACGCTTCCAGCTCCAGTCCGAGCGGCGTTTTATCACGAATTTCTTTCATTTCGCTCAAGGGCAGTTCCCGCGCCAGCACAACACGTTTGGCACCCAATTTGTACCACATGGCGGCGCTGCGGTGGTTTACTGTGTTTGCTTGTGTACTCACATGAATATCAAGGTCTGGCACCGCTTCATGGATAACAGAAAACCCCCCCATATCCGCCACAATAACTGCATCAATCCCCATCTCATACACGCTTTGTGCAAACAGTTCAATGCCCTCC
>CATIYX010000234.1 GCA_949739095.1 uncultured Clostridia bacterium
CAGAAAGACTTTGTTTCATCAACTGTCCATTCGTTGGCACAGGCATGGGTATATTATGATACCGCTTTTCCCTTTGCTGTTTATGTGAATAACACAATGATTGGATTCATTATGTTAGGATATTATGAAGCTGAAGGATATTATACTTTATGGAAACTTATGATTGATGAAAAATATCAGAATAAAGGATATGGTAAAAAGGCCGTAAAGCTTGGTATTGATTATTTAGTCAATCGTTTTAAAGTAAAAGAGGTTTATACAGCATATTATGCAACAAATCGGATTGCACGAAATCTTTATGCATCTATCGGATTCCGTGAAACCGGTGAAATAGTGGAAAATCAAATTGGTATGAAGTTAATGATAAGCAATATGGATGATTCTTTATAGAATCTGTATTTGGCAACATAGGAATGTCGTCAGAGATGAAATGATTAGGAGAACACTTTTCCGAAAAGAGAGATAATAAATGGTATATGCAGAAATTCCGGCAACAAAAGATGTTGCCGGAACTTTTTATTTATGTTCTGCTTTTTATCCTGCGTTATGTTCCGCCATTGCTTTCGCTCTGCTTCTCCAGCCGCCAGATATTTCTGTCTTTTCTGAACACCAAGCATGTCACACTGCCTAGCACTCCCAAAATGAAAAACAACATCGCGGCGCCACTTCCCTTTCCTATACCAAATATCATAGACAAAACAGACGTCGGCGGCTGTGCTGCCATAAACGGTTCAAAAATATGATCCACGGCCAGCCCACCTATAGCATACCCCAGCGGTATTGTAAAAAATTGCAATGTATTCCTCGCTGCATAAACACGTCCTTGCATGGTTATCGGAATGCTACTCCTGAACAAAACATCCATGTTTGCATTCATCAGCGGAATGGCAATCCATCCCAAGATTGCACCAACACTCCATACCGACACACTTTTGCCAAATGCCAGAAAAAAGTTTTCTGTTCCCATCGCCAACAACAATGTGTTGCATATCACCTGCACGCGGCTTTTGGGTGCCGGAAGCATCGTCACAAGCACACTTCCCGCTAACATGGCAATTCCCGAAACCATATTTACCATGCCATAAGCATATTCTCCGCCGCCATGCGCGGAAAGCAACAACGCCGGCAGCGCTGCATGATAGACAGACGCCGTAAAATTAATCGCTGCCAAAAATAAAATTAAATCCAAAATGCCTCGATGTGTTTTTAAATAGTGTAATCCATTTTGAGCAGCCTGCAGCACCCGCTCTTTGTGTCCTTCCGGCGCCCGCATCTGTGGCAGTTTAATGCCAAACAACAATGTTCCTGCCGCCACCGCAAATGTAGCTAAATCAAAAGTAATTACTGTTTGAATTCCTGCGAAAGAAACCAGTGCAGTTGCAAAAATGGGCGCTAAAATACTATTTAATGAGTTGCCAAAAGTCCGCATACCACTGACTTTTTGATAGTGCTGTTGCGGCGTAAGCAAACTGACTGCCACATCAGACGCTGGCTGTTGAAATGTATTCATCAATCCATTCAGCGCATTTAGTATATACAAATGCCAGATTTCCATTTTTCCAAGCTGCAACAATATCAGTACTGTAACCGTGCATATTGCAGCGCATGTGTCGCTGACTAGCATGACATATTTTTTGTTCCATCTATCACTCAGCGCACCGGCAAAAATACTTATGAGCACATAGGGCGCATAGGAACAGACCGACAACAATGCCGCCATCAGTGCAGACTCTTTCTCCTGATATGCCCAGACAATCAGCGCAAAATTAGTCATTGCACTGCCTAAGGTCGAAAGTGACTGGGTCGACCATAACAACAAAAAATATTTTAATTCATAAATTATCGTTTTTAAATGTTTCATATAGACTTTGCTCCTTTTCTGTGTTTATCATTATATTAAAGAAAAGCAAAGCCTTCCCGGGCGAATTATTTTTTCCTTCCGCTCTATGCAAAACGCCCTATCAGACTTTGCATAGAGCCACAGCAATACATAGTTTCATTGGTTTTTCCTCCGTCTCTTATAAATAGCTTCACAAAAAACAATCTATTGAATTTTTGTTTTCCTCACCGCTCGCACTTCGTATACGCTACTTCTGATTTCACAATTTATAAAACATCATGTCCTAATATACGCTTCAAATCCCATTGCTTATTTACAGGATGATATAAAACAAAATAAAGAAATAGTGCAAAACACTGCCCCCCAGCACAAACATATGCCAGATAGAGTGCATATATCGCGGTTTTTTCGCCCGATAAAACAAAATTCCCACAGAATAGCTAATACCGCCCGCGACCAGTAACATAAGTCCTGGAACCGGCACCATATGCAGCATGGGGATTGCCGCCACCACAATAGACCATCCCATCAGTACATATAATACCAATGACGCTTTATGCCATTTATGTACATTGATCGCATTAAAAACAATACCGAGCACCGTACAACCTGCATTGATACCAAATAGTGTCCACCCCATCCAGCTCCCCAATAGGGAAAGGCAAATCGGAATATAACTTCCCAAAATCAAAATAAAAATGGAACAATGGTCAAAAACCTGGAACACTCGTTTTGCTTTTTGATTAGTAATTGCATGATATAGCGTTGACATCAAATAGAGAACAATCAAGCTAAACCCATAAAGCGCGCTGCAAACAATCCCCATCGCGTCGCTAAAGATACACGCCGTTACTATCATCACAGCAGTACCGGCAATAGCAAGCAGTGCGCCAATTCCATGAGAAATAGCATTTGCAATTTCCTCTCCAATACTCTGGTCATTAAACTTTTTCACATCTGTCATGGTTCGTCCTCCTTTTTTAACCTGCGACTGTCACATACACCGTCATCAGAGTTCTGTTTTCCGCTCGTCGCCCAAATTCTGCTTTAAGTCAGTTTCCAACCAGCTGTCAATCGAACTGTACCAAATTGATGGTATACTCCTGAAGACGGCTGTATACCACTTGTTTTATTAGTCTTAGTTTCTTCCTTATGTTTGCCTACAAAAATACGCCCAGTGTTAAACTATCATCGTATCACCAATATGATTATTCCAATGCTTATTTGATATGCGTTCTTGCTTTCCTCCCAATCTGATATTTTTTGATTTCAAGGCAATCTATAGGCTGTTATTCAATTATTGATAACTGCAGCTCAGCCGTTCCAGACGTGTTATAATTTTTTCACGGTATTCTGTATGGTGCGGCATACCACCGCCTAACCCTCCACGCTTAGGGAACTGGAGTTTGAGAAAGCTGCCGTCTTTTAATGTGATGGAACAGTTAATCGCTCCCATGATAGCGTTTTTGATGATGCAGCTCTCAATATCTGTCAATGGAAAACAGGTGCCGACATCTTCTGCTACAGTCTTTCTGATGTCCGCAATACGATAAAATTTGTTTAAGTATTCTCGTTCTTCACATTCTGCAACGAGTAAATATTGTGCGGTAATACCAATATATACGTCAAACTTTGATGTTTTTTTCTTGTTTACTTGAAGTGTAATACCATGTACGCCTGCTAAAAGTGTTTCTCCTTCTGGAATACAGTTTTCTAAAATCTGTATCATATTCTTTTCATCAAAAATATCGGCCATAAATGAACCCACCTCTATTATTTTATATTTTCATGTCTCCTGTTCCGGTCCCGCTACAGATTTAGTTTTTGTATATAAAAGAATCCCCCAACAGGATGGATTTTTTTGTGTCAAACCACTGATTTTCCACATAACATAACCATCATATCGGGGGGGTCTATCATCATACAAACACGTTTTTTATACCGGGCAAACGTTAATCGCTCTGATTTTGCTTGCATCTCTGGTATCCGGCTCTGTATCATAGGTCACTTTCTGACCTTCGTTCAGCGTTTTGAATCCCTCCGACACAATAGAAGAAAAATGAACAAATACATCGTCTCCACCATTGTCATTAGAAATGAATCCATACCCTTTTTCTGCGTTAAACCATTTTACCGTACCACTATTCATTGTTGGTACCTCCTATAGATTATAAAATATTATGCCCTTTTCTGTAAATTAAAAAATCACATACTGTTGTAAATCATTAAACGCTCGAATGACTTACAACAATATGTGAACTTCAATCGTACATTTAGAACAATATTATTGTATCATTAATTTCTCATCTTGTCAACCCATTTTGAAAATACTTTTATTTTTTTATAAATACAGGGCTAGCGTCTGTCTGTCTATCATCTTGCTCCACTCCATCATTGCCCTTTTTCCTATCTTCTTTAAGCACCCCAGAATCTATACTACCACTTATATACCAAATGCCTTGTTATATTCCATTACGCCATCTATGCTTTCATTCATTTCAACAAATCTGATTGCCATAAAATTTTCGTCTTGAACCTCAAACGGCGCTTTTATGCCAAATCGGCTCGCCGGTTGATACCCTGCTTTGGGATAATATTTTGCATCTCCTAATACAACAGAATACAGAAATCCTAATTCTTTCGCCACTCTATGTCCTTGCTCTATAAGCGCTAATCCGATACCTTTCTTTTGAAAAACAGGTAGTACAGAAAGCGGTGCAAGCGCAAGGACTTCCCGTTTGCCGATAAACGCTCTCGTAAAAAGAATGTGTCCAACAACTTCATTTTCTTCAACCGCTACAAGTGATAACTCAGGAATAAACGCATCACTTTCTCGCAAGGCAACGACCAACTCATGTTCATTCCCATCACTGTGTTTCGCACTTGCGAACGCTTCTTTCACCACCTGATAAACCCTATCATAATCTTTCGGTTGTTCCTGTCTGATATTCATACTTTTCTCCTCCATAAATCTGTTCTTCCCTCTGCGTTATAATAATATATCCCAAATTGAAGACTGCTTTTCTTTCAATGATTTTATGTTTCTCTCTGTAATTTTATCATTTTCTGTAATTTTTCCGCATAAAATCGGAGAATTAACATCATACAGTTTACAATTTTGAAAAACACTTTCTTGACTATCATTTGCATAACAATATTGACAGCCATTTTTACATGTATTATATGTACCAATATCAATACTCTCCATGCAGCCACATTCTTTTCTTTGATTCTTATCTTTATTCGCTTGAATTTTATATCCAATTATTTGCTCAATGAATTCTTTATCAATACAGCAATTATGTTCTATTCCACAAGATGACAAATCAACCGATTCCGCACATGTCGCAACTTTCATATCATTTCTCTTCGCTATAAAAGCGATTTCCTTGCTAAATGCAGTTAATTCGTTTTCTGATAGAAAAAAAGAATTTAATGCTTTCATCTTTTTTTGATTTTTTGTATAGATATCAACAAAACTAATCACACATTTGGATGTATACCCATGTAATTCTTTCGCAATTTGTTCAAACGCTTTTAGATGGTATTCGGGTGTATAGCTATCAGTAAAAATAATGGGATCATATCTCCATATCACTCTTTCCTTACCAATTTTGCGCGACAATTCCCAGAAAATCGGAATCATATATTTCTTCTTATGCGGAACATAACATTCTATATCATGTCCAAATCCGGTAAGTGTAAACTGAAAATAAAACGGATAGGCAGCCAGTTCATCTAATCTGGATAGCAGCGGCTGCGGATTTTTTGTCCAAAAAACAATACAATCCACCACTTCCGGAGACAAAACAATTTTGCTGATTTGATGGACATTCACCGGATTGCGTACATATAAATATCCTTGCTTTATCCTATTCAAAAACCATTCAGAATAATAATTCGGAATATCTGTTCTGCGACTAACGCTTAAAATCATCCTATTATCTCCTTTCAAACTGAATGATTGAGCAGCCAAGTTATCCATTTTATAATCTTCTTTGACCTTTTATGTTGGTTATTCTCTGGATGTTATGATAAATGGCACACAGCGGATTCTATCAACATTTTCTCAAATCGACATCTATATTTAAGCGCGTTGCTTGATGGAACAACAATTTCATTTGCTTCCCTGTTTCCATACACCAAACAGAAGTGCGGTAATATTTTTTATGCTCGCTTTGCGTAATATAATGAACTAACCATGCGCTCTCATGTATGGTTTCACATTCAAAATTATATATCGTAATATCTCTGTTTGACTGGCAGGAAAGCAAGCTTTCTATTGTTTCCGCCTTGTCAAACAATATTCCTGACTTTCCGCATTCATAAAACCTATCATGTAATGTTATGTCCAGCCATTCTCTATCCGATATATAACGCAATTCAAAAAACTTTTTTTCCAGTGCTAATATTGTTTTATCCATAAACTTTCATTTCTCTACTTTCTATGTATCAGCTCTCTGGCATACATTTATTTTATCAAGAATGCATTTCACATCCTTTTAATTCTCTATTTTCGCAATCATAAATTACTGTAAAATCGTTCTCTTTTACTTTAGGACCTACAGGCACATACGATTTATTCAAAATAAAACAACTCTTCAAATTTTTTATCCAACGCAATACAAAGAATAAGCGCTAATTTTGCAGTCGGATTGAATTGCCCTATTTCTATTGAACAAATTGTGTTTCTTGAAACACCTACCATTTCCGCAAGCTGAAATTGCGAAAGCCCTCTTTCTCTTCTTATTTGTTTTAATCTATTTTTCAATATCAATTTATTATTCATAAACTCTCCTCCATAAATTTAACGCTCTATGAATACAATACATATTGGTATTCTGAACTATCCTGATGCAAATTGATTTTTTCGTCCACCCCACTCACCTGTCCCACTCATCCCGAGTTTCTCCGTAACTTTTTATACGAGACAATATTCTCAATATCACAATACGCCAGAAAATGATTTACTTTTATTTTCGTTTTCGTATAATAATAGGTGGTCACTTCATACACACATCCATTTCTCCAATCATTCTTATTAATAATCCATTCAAATTCACCTGTATCATTTTCAAAATATACACTGACCGCGCTAATATGTTCGTCATTATATAATACAAATTCTAAAAATTTAGATTTTTCCTTTCCTATTCCCACTCGTTTATCATCTCAACAAACTATCTTTCTACCCTATAACTGAATCCAATAATGCTGCTCAATATGTCTCTATCTTCTTCAATTTCATTTTCCAATATTCCACCATTATTAATGTTTGATTTCGCTGAACCAATGTTATCTTTGCTACAACAATACATCAAGACTTTGTTGATACCAAGTTTTTTACACTCGACTAATGCCAAAGCAATTATTGCTGTCGGTGTAACCTTTTCTTCTTTCACTGGCTCTAATTCCATCGCCTATATGACCACCAGTTTTTAATAATTCATCATTTAAATAGTGGCGAATGTTAACAGCTCCTACAAAAATGTTTTTATCTTTATCAAGACAAAATAAAGTTGTATCAGGAACCCAACCATTTTTAATTTCTTTTTTGTATCAAGATTTTTTAGGTAATAATCAAAATTATGAAAATCATTTTCCCATATTTTCCATAGAGACGTATCTGTGTGATTTACTATAATGTCGTTCTTCCATTCTGTCAGTATTTCAAATAGCTATTCCTTATACTCAATCTTAACCTCGCAAGTTCAATATTCATCTTTATACCTCTCTGTGTGCAAAGTACGGCAAATCAATCAATGATTTGAAATCCTTCTTCTTTCAAACTTCTCTCTTCCAACTTCCCGTTTGTAAATTTGATTATATCATTTCCCGTTTTTATTTATCACAAAAATATAGGGTATAGCAACCGCTACACTCCACATTTCTTATCGTTCCAACGCCTTCTCGGCACATCCTTTGTTGCTCTTAACTATATTTGTGTTTTATGCAAATACACCCCCGTTTTTACTTTAATTACATCATTTATTATGGTTTGCTGATTTTCTGTTGCCACATTAAATCCTTGGAAATAAACAATCATTTTTTTAATGTTACGCAATAAATCTGCTTTGAAAATTTTATAAGATATGGTTTCCAATATATCCTAAACCGTAATTTTTTACTTAATTATTTTTTCTACATAGTGCTAGCGCCATGTCGTTCATATCACTAAAGAATAATCAGAAAAACACTCTATTCCCATACAAGCAGGAACGTTAATGATTATGAAGGCTTGTTCCGCTTATTAACACAGTCATTGCAATGCGGAATTCCCAGTTTTTATCTCCATTTTCGTATTGTAGAATCTTCATGTCATATCTTTGATTAATCATCAAGTAAAGTTTGGTACTCTGTTTTACTAAGTGCATTTGGACCCATATTATATGCTTTCTCCACACTATTGAGTTCCGATATTCTATCATCATTGATTTGGGCCTGCGCCATTTCATCAATAGAAATATTCTGAAATCCCTGTGCTGCAAGATAGGCGAAATACTTTTCTGTTCGGTTCTCATAACACTTAATTTGGCTATGAGGATTGACAGATGCTGCCGCCCAGACTTTATCAAATAGTTCTTTTTCTTCACAATCATCAGTTGGTATCCATTCTTCAGGTTTAATACCTCTGTTATAAACATCCATAATGATAATTTTACCGTCTGGTTTCAACACCCGGTATTGCTCACTCACAAATTTTTCAGGATCACAAAAATTCATCACAGTATGGGAGTAACAAATATCAAGCGTGTTGTTCTCAAAAGGCAATTTTGTTGCATCGCTCGCAACAAAATCACATTGAAGTTTTAGCTCTTCCGTTTTTCTTAGCATAATCGATATGTCCTATATCAAAATCCAAACCCGTTATATCTGCATTTGAGAGCCGTTCTTTTAATCGATGACAAAGGAGACCTCCAGCGCATCCTACTTCGAGAATCTTCATTTCATCACGCAATTTCATGACATCTATCCCTTTATCAATGTTTCCTTGATGAAATTTTAATGCACGTGATAGATAGAGTTCTTCAGTCTTTTACACATATTGGACCAATAAGTATTCATTTCACCTCCCTTAGTTTCAACTATTCAATTATCAAGTTTTTACAAATTCTTCTTTGTCAATTTCATTAATCTGTTTACATTGTAATAATTTTTGCCATTCGTCACAGTTGCACATATTAATATCTCCATGATTATAGACAGCAGCCCATGCAAGAAATTCCTGATGATCATCATACATATATAAGCCAAAAAGCAACACTTCCTATCATTGTAGTACAAAGAAAAGATTTCTTTTGCATAAATTTATATTTTGGATGCGACTCTACAGCCAAAAATACCCAAAACATCGCTAGCGAAATATGGTCGAGTTGCTTCCTAAACCAATTAAATATCATAATTGCAACTTCAATACTGCAAAATGCTGAAATCTCTAATTTTCTTCCTTGCTCTTTCGCACCATCAAACCCTTTGTCGTTACATTTAACACGACTTTTCTCTAAAATTTCTTCCCGGTTCATAAAGTAACCTTCTCATATTTTGACAAGTATTCTTTACAATTTATATTATACTACTGACAAGTATACTTGTCAAGTTTTTTATGAAATACTTTATAATCCTCCTATTTCCCATAGAAAATACAGCTGAAATATATCCCCATTCCTTAAAGAATAAAAAAAATAAAGGATTCAGACAAACGATTTATCCAAAATCCTTTAATAGCTATATTGTTTTTCTACCGCTCTATATCACTTTTTTAATAATTGCCCGGGAAGCATTGTATTATCCATAAGGTTTCATACTGTTTCAAAACACCCTATTGTCCTTCTGTTATAAAATCCGGTTACTAACTTCCCCCAATAAGGCTCCATATGGTTACTTAGGCGTATCTCCTTTAAAGTATGCGTATCTCAACATTAATATCATCATCTCATTCGTGAGTACAAACTCTATTCTTCCAACTTTTAGGTCGCTTCCTGAACCTACACCCAACAAACTCCGCTGACCCTTGTTCAAAAATCACACGTGCTCTTAAAAAGCATATATATATAACAATTGATAGTCTCTTATTTACTACAAAAATGAAAAGGTACTGTCACCTCAAATGAAATAACTAGAACTTTTATCATAGAAGTCCCGAATAGTTCAGATATCTTTGCTCTGAAGGCAAATACTCATAAAAAGTTAATAGCAATAGCGAACGGTTGTGAGTATATTTATAAACCAACCAATTAAGTCAAGCGGTAACTTTTCCCCTAAAAGGTACGCGTACGAAAGAGACAGAATGACGGACTGCGTGACCGATTTTGTGTAAATAAAAAACGGAATAGAGCAAAGTCCATTCCAACGATGTAGGCAAACCGAAAGGTTTAGATGCCAGGTGTCATGACACATCCCCTAAAAGCCTTTCGCCATGTAGCCATCACGTCCATATTTACAGCAGCTACGATAATTTTTATTTAAGAAAATCACTTATTTAGATAAAAAATAAGAGATAAAAGATAATAGAACAAAAAGCTGTAATACTACACTCAACTTTTATCTATTCATTGTTATCTTTTATCTCTTATCTTAGGCAAGTTTTCTTGCCGCTTTTTGCCCTTTGGGGCACGTATGGTGGGCACAATAGGGCTCGAACCTATGACCCTCTGCTTGTAAGGCAGATGCTCTCCCAGCTGAGCTATGCGCCCATATTTTGAAAAATTGAAACGAATTTTTTAAACTACCATATATCACAAGTTATTAATACTAAAGCAAAAACTCATCAATAACTTTCCTATCGGCTTGTCCAAACTCTTTCGCCCCAAAAGAATTAATAATGAGGACCCCGCAACATCTGCAAGATCCCCATCATAACTGGTGACCCGTACGAGAATCGAACTCGTGTTACCGCCGTGAAAGGGCGGTGTCTTA
>CATIYX010000235.1 GCA_949739095.1 uncultured Clostridia bacterium
ATCGTCATGTGTACCCGGGACTGTATGCTAGGCGTACTTCCGGGTATTTATTTTGGGTGTTCATGACACACCCGGAACCGTGTACGGAAAGAGTCGCACAAGAGACGCAGTAATCAATATATAGGAGGCGACAAGTGTTATGGCAAACACACAGAAAATGAGAATCCGTTTAAAATCTTATGACCACACGCTGATTGACCAATCAGCTGCAAAAATCGTGGAAACAGCGAAAAGAACGGGCGCGAAAGTGTCCGGGCCGATTCCGCTGCCGACCAAAAAGGAAATTATCACGATTCTGCGTGCTGTTCATAAGTATAAAGATTCCCGTGAACAGTTCGAAATGAGAACACACAAACGGCTGATTGATGTAGAGCCAACCGCGAAAACAATCGAAGCGCTGAAACGTTTGGATTTGCCCGCTGGTGTGGAAATCGACATGAAATTAGCATAAAACAGTTGAAACAGCCACTGAACATCCGTTTATGTCATGAATAAACAGGGTTCCAGGTCATGTTGGCACAAACTGTGTCAACCAATAACCATAGGAGGTAAGGAAAATGCAGAAAGCAATCATGGGCAGAAAACTTGGCATGACCCAAGTGTTCGCCGAAGATGGAAAAGTAACGCCGGTTACTGTAATTGAAGCAGGTCCCTGCGTTATCACACAAAAGAAAACTGTGGAAACCGACGGCTATAGTGCAGTTCAAATGGGTTTCGCAGACAAAAAAGAAAGTAAAATGACAAAACCGCTGAAAGGTCACTTTGACAAAGCGGGAGTGCCTTACAAACGGTTCCTGTGCGAATTCCGTCTGGATAACGCAGAAGAATTGAACGTGGGCGATGTTGTGAAAGCGGATACGTTTGAAGCCGGAGAAGCGGTTGACGTAACCGGAAGAAGCAAAGGAAAAGGCTATGCTGGTACCATCAAACGCTGGGGTACGCACCGCGGTCCTATGACACACGGTAGTGGATATCATCGTGGCGTTGGTTCTTTGGGCGCATGTTCTTCTCCGTCCCGTGTATTCAAAGGAAAGAAACTGCCTGGTCACCTCGGAAACGAACGTGTTACCATTCAGAATTTGGATATTGTGAAAGTGGATACGGAAAGAAATCTGCTTCTGGTCAAAGGCGCAGTTCCGGGACCGAAAGGCGGACTGCTTTATATAAAAGATACCAACAGAAAATAAGAATTAGGAAAGGAGGATGCAGATTATGCCTAACGCAGTATTAGTTAATATGGCGGGAGAAAAAGTGAAAGACATCACTTTGAACGACAATGTATTTGGATGCGAAGTGAATCAATATGCCATTCATGAAGTGGTTGTGAACTACTTGGCAAACCAACGGCAGGGTACCCAGAGTACCAAAACAAGATCGGAAGTACGCGGCGGCGGCAGAAAACCTTGGAGACAAAAAGGAACCGGTCGTGCAAGACAGGGTAGTATCCGCGCACCGCAGTGGACGGGCGGCGGCGTTGCACTGGGACCGAAACCGCGCAGCTATCGTTACACCGTGAACAAAAAAGTGAAACGGCTGGCAATGCGCAGCGTATTGAGTGCAAAGGTGAATGATGGAGAACTGATCGCAGTGGACAACATTGCACTGGACGAAATTAAAACCAAAGCAATCGCTGACATGCTGACAAACTTGAACGCGAAGAAAGCATTGATTTTGCTTCCTGAGAAAAACGATGTGGTATACCGCAGCGCGCGCAACATTAAAGGCGTGGCGGTTTCAACGGTCGGCACAATGAACGTATATGAAATTTTGAAATATGAAACCTTGGTAACCACCGAAGCGGCGATTGCCAAAATTGAGGAGGTGTACGCATAATGAACGCTTACGATGTAATTGTAAAACCAATTATCACCGAAAAAAGCATGGGGCAGTTGGAAGATAAAAAGTACACCTTCCAGGTAGCGAAAAATGCAACAAAGGTACAAATCAGACAGGCCGTGGAAGAAGTGTTCGGCGTGAAAGTCAAAGACGTTAACACCATGAACATGACCGGCAAAATCAAAAGAATGGGTGCACACAGCGGCAAACGCGCTGACTGGAAAAAAGCGATTGTCACGCTGACAGAAGACAGCAAAACAATCGAATTCTTTGAAGGTATGGTTTAATACCGCGCCCTACAAATTCTTAAAGGAGGTAGGTCTTAAATGGCTATCAAAAAATATAACCCCACCTCTCCGGCCAGACGGTTTATGACGGTTTCCACCTTTGAAGAAATCACAACAAATAAACCGGAACGTTCCTTGCTGGAACCAATGAAGAAAAATGCCGGAAGAAACTCCTATGGTAGAATCACGGTTCGCCACAGAGGAGGCGGGAACAGAAGAAAATACAGAGTAATCGACTTTAAACGTGATAAGGACAATATGACAGCAAATGTGCTGACAATTGAATACGATCCGAACCGGAGCGCAAACATTGCGCTGGTGCAGTATGAAGACGGCGAAAAAAGATATATTCTGGCGCCGCTGGGTCTAAAAGTAGGCGATAAAGTGGAATCCGGTCCGCAGAGTGATATCAAACCGGGTAACGCAATGCGTTTGGCAGATATGCCGGTTGGTACAACGATTCACAACATTGAACTGGTACCGGGACGCGGCGGACAGTTGGTACGCAGTGCAGGAAACAGCGCACAGCTGATGGCGAAAGAAAGCAAATTCGCTCATGTCAGACTCCCCTCCGGTGAAATGAGACTGATTCGCATGGAATGCAAAGCAACCATCGGACAGGTCGGCAACATCGACCACGAAAACATCTCCATCGGTAAAGCGGGACGTAAACGCCACATGGGATGGCGCCCGACCGTACGTGGTGTCGTCATGAACCCCTGCGACCATCCGCACGGCGGTGGTGAAGGTAAATCGCCTATCGGTATGCCAAGCCCTGTTACTCCTTGGGGTAAACCGGCTCTGGGTCTGAAGACGAGATCGAAAAAGAAATCCACGAACAAATATATCGTGAAATCCAGACATGACAGATAATCACGTCAAAGCCTAGATGAAGGAGGGAAAGAAATGAGCAGATCGTTGAAAAAGGGACCTTTCGTGCAGGAAAAACTGCTGAAACGGGTAATTGAACTCAACGAAAAAAATGAGAAAAAAGTACTCAAAACGTGGTCAAGATCCTCTACGATATTTCCTGAAATGGTAGGCCATACAATCGCCGTTCATGACGGACGCAAACATGTGCCGGTCTACTGCACGGAAGACATGGTAGGCCACAAGCTGGGTGAATTCGCACCGACACGGACTTTTAAAGGTCATCAGGGCGGAAAATCCAACGCAAGATAATGAGAACGAAATATAGATGGAACTTATAAGTGACGGGAAAGGAGGAGCGAGCCATGGAAGCTACAGCAATACACAAATATGCTCGTATTTCACCGCGTAAAGCGAAAATCGTTATGGATTTAATCAGAAATAAACCGGTCGGCGAAGCAATGGGTATTTTGAAAAACACCCCCAAAGCAGCGTCCGAACTATTGATTAAGGTTCTGGGAACCGCGATTGCAAATGCGGAAAACAACCACAGCATGAACGCAGACGCTCTTTATGTTGCGGAAGTGACAGCAGATCCGGGACCGATTATGAAACGGGTGCAGCCCCGCGCACAGGGACGTGCATTCCGCATTAACAAAAGAACAAGTCATTTGAAAATTGTTTTGAAGGAAAAAGAGGAGGTGTAATCATTGGGTCAAAAAGTGCATCCACACGGAATTAGAGTTGGCGTTATCAAAGACTGGGATTCAAAATGGTATGCAGAAGATTCTGCATTCGGCGACCAGTTGGTTGAGGACGTGAAAATCAGAAAATTTCTGAAAAAACGTTTGTTTGCAGCGGGCGTTTCTAAATTTGAAATCGAACGTAAAGCAAATAAAGTTTTCATTAATATTCATGCTGCAAAACCGGGTATCATCATCGGCCGCAGCGGCAGTGAAATCGAAAAACTGAAAACCGATTTGATCAAAATGATTGACAAACCGGTGAACATTAACATCAAGGAAATCAAAACGCCGGATATGGACGCGCAGTTGGTTGCGGAAAATATCGCATCTCAGCTGGAACGCCGTATATCCTTCCGCCGCGCTATGAAATCTACCATGGCACGCGTGATGAAATGTGGCGCAAAGGGAATTAAAACCCAGTGCTCCGGTCGTCTCGGTGGCGCAGAAATCGCGCGCAGCGAACACTATCATGAAGGAACCATTCCGCTGCAAACTTTGCGTGCAGATATTGATTATGGATTCTATGAAGCAGATACAACCTATGGTAAAATCGGCGTAAAAGTATGGATCTATAAAGGGGAAGTCCTTCCGGAAAGTAAGAAGGTAACTGCACAGGGAGGAGGAAAATAATATGTTGATGCCTAAACGTGTGAAATACCGCCGGGTACAGAGAGGCCGTATGAAGGGTCGCGCAACCCGTGGAAACAAAATCACTTATGGTGAATTCGGCATACAGGCGCTGGAACCCGGCTGGATTACTTCCAACCAGATTGAAGCAGCCCGTATCGCTATGACAAGATATATCAGAAGGGGCGGTCAGGTTTGGATTAAAATTTTCCCTGACAAGCCTGTTACGGAAAAACCGGCTGAAACCCGAATGGGTAGCGGAAAAGGGTCTCCGGAATACTGGGTAGCAGTTGTAAAACCGGATCGTATTCTGTTTGAAATCGCCGGTGTATCGGAAGAAGTTGCAAAGGCTGCTATGTCTCGTGCAATCCACAAACTTCCGATTAAGTGTAAATTTGTTGTCCGCAAGGACATGGAAACGGAAGGTGAGGCAAATGAAGGTTAATGAAATTCGTGATATGACCCAGGATGAACTCGAACTGAAACTGAAAGAACTGAAACAGGAACTGTTCAATCTGCGATTTCAACATGCCACCAACCAGTTAGACAATCCCATGAAAATGGTTGAAGTGAAACGCACCATTGCACGGGTGAAAACCGTCATGCGGGAAACGGAATTGAAGGAATCGGTATAAATCAGAAGAGATGTTCCGAAAAACAGACATTTTCGTAAAAAGGAGGAAGGAACGTGGCAGAGCGCAATTACAGAAAAGTAAGAGTGGGCAAAGTTGTCAGCGACAAAATGGATAAAACCATCACGGTTGCAATTGAAGAAAACGTCAAACACCCACTGTACGGAAAAATCGTTCGCAGAACATATAAACTCAAAGCTCACGACGAGAACAATACCTGTCAGATTGGCGACCGCGTGAGAGTGATGGAGACAAGACCCCTTTCGAAAGACAAAAGATGGCGGCTTGTTGAAATTGTAGAGAAAGCGAAATAATCCAACGTTGGTTGACACCGAACGTTACTATATGTCGCGCTCATAAGCAGATAATGCAGAGGAGTGCGTGGGAAGGAGATGCAAAATCCATGATTCAACAGCAGACAATCATGAAGGTTGCGGATAACACCGGCGCAAAAGAATTGATGTGTATCCGTGTGCTGGGCGGAAGCGGCAGAAAGATTGCACACATCGGAGACGTTGTAGTGGCTTCTGTTAAAAAAGCAACACCCGGCGGCGTTGTTAAAAAAGGTGAAGTAGTAAAAGCGGTTGTGGTACGGACGGTAAAAGAAACCCGCCGCAGCGATGGCTCCTACATCAGATTTGACGAAAATGCCGCGGTCATTATCAGAGACGATAAAAACCCGAGAGGGACTCGTATTTTCGGACCAGTTGCAAGAGAATTGCGTGACAAGGAATATATGAAAATCCTGTCTCTGGCACCGGAAGTATTATAATCCCGGTTTGTTTGAAAGCACAAGTCAAATGACCTACGAGGAGGCGAGAGAATGAGTAAAATGCATATCAAGACAGGCGATAACGTCATTGTTATCTCCGGTAAAGATAAAGGCAAAAAAGGAAAAGTAATCGAAGCGTTTCCGGCGCAGAACAAAGTAGTGGTGGAAAAAGTCAACATGGTCAGCCGCCACACAAAACCGCGCCGTCAAGGCGATGATGGCGGAATCCTGAAACAAGAAGCGCCGCTGTATGCGTCCAAAGTAATGAGGATTTGCGGAAAATGCGGCGAGCCGACCAGAATTGGCAGAAAGGTTCTGGGTGACGGAACCCGTGCCAGATACTGTAAACATTGCGGAGAAGTTCTGGACGACTAACATCTTATGAAAAGGAAGGAGGAAAGCAGCAATGGCGAGAATGAAAGAGTTTTATACAAAAGAAGTTGCTCCCGCGCTGATGAAAAAATTTGAATATAAAAGCGTAATGCAGATTCCGAAATTTGAGAAAATCGTTGTCAATATCGGAATGGGAGAAGCAAAAGAAAATCCGAAAGCGCTGGATGCAGCGGTAGCGGATCTCGAAGCCATCACTGGGCAGAAAGCGGTTGTGACAAAAGCGAAAAAATCTGTCGCAAACTTCAAACTCAGAGAAGGCATGAATATCGGTGTTAAGGTAACGCTTCGTGCAGAAAAAATGTACGAATTTATGGATAGATTGTTCAATGTTGCACTGCCGCGTGTACGTGACTTTCGGGGTATCAACCCGAACTCCTTTGACGGCAGAGGGAACTATTCCATGGGTGTGAGAGAACAGCTCATTTTCCCTGAAATTGAATATGACAAGATTGACAAAATCAGAGGTATGGATATTATCTTTGTGACGACTGCGCAGACTGATGAAGAAGCTCGTGAGTTATTAACGCTGATGGGTGCTCCGTTTAGTAAAAATTGAGAGGGGGTAAACAAAAGTGGCTAAAAAATCAATGGTGTTAAAACAGCAGAGAACGCCAAAGTATTCAACGAGATACTACAACAGATGTAAATTGTGCGGACGTCCGCATGCATATTTGAGAAAATTCGGCATCTGCCGTATTTGCTTCCGTGAATTGGCGTATAAAGGTCAGATTCCGGGTGTGAAAAAGGCAAGCTGGTAAAAACAGAAACCGAGAGGAAGGAAGGAGGTACACTTCATGAATATAACAGATCCGATTGCAGATATGCTGACAAGAATCAGAAACGCCAGCGCTGCAAAACATGATACTGTAGATATTCCGGCGTCAAACATGAAAAAAGCGATTGCCGAAATATTGAACAATGAAGGTTACATCAAAGGCTATCAACTGTTAGATGGCAATGTACAGGGTATCATTCGAGTCACGTTAAAATATGGTCAGGGAAAATCTTCTGCGATCTCCGGAATCAAAAGAGTGAGCAAGCCCGGACTTAGAATATATGCCGGCAAGGATGAGCTTCCGAAAGTGCTGCGGGGTATGGGTATTGCAATCATCTCAACCTCGAAAGGCATCATGACCGACAAGGATGCGAGAAGCGCGAACGTGGGCGGAGAAGTTCTTGCATTTGTATGGTAATAGAAATTATGGAGAAAGCCGAGGAGGTGTAAACAGTGTCCAGAATAGGAAAAATGCCTATCGCGATTCCGTCCGGCGTTGATGTGAAAATCGACGGTGCGAATGTGACGGTGAAAGGTCCCAAAGGAACACTGACAGACACATTTGACTCACAAATCAAAGTGGAAGTACAAGGTTCTGAAGTGATCGTAACGCGGTCCAATGATGAAAAAAGAAACAGAGCGCTGCATGGGTTGACCCGCGCGCTGCTGAACAATATGGTAACCGGCGTTTCGGAAGGATTTGAAAAAGTCCTGGAAGTAAACGGTGTTGGTTACAGAGCCCAGAAACAGGGCAAAAAACTGGTGCTCAGCCTGGGATACTCCCATCCGGTTGAAATGGAAGAAAACGGCGACATCACTATTGATGTGCCCTCTCCCAACCAGATTATCATTAAAGGGATTGACAAACAAAAAGTAGGTCAGTTCGCTGCGGAAGTACGGGAAAAAAGACCGCCGGAACCCTACAAGGGCAAAGGTATTAAATATGCGGATGAACACATCAGACGTAAAGAAGGTAAAACAGGTAAAGCGAAGAAATAATGCGGCGGCATGAGACATGCCGAACCTGAATTTCCTTATTTTGTAGCGGAGGAGGCGAAAACAAGATGATAAAAAAAGCTGGAAGCAATGTTGCGAGAAAAAGACGCCACGCGCGTGTGCGTAAACATATCAGCGGAACAGCGCAGCGTCCGAGACTGTGCGTTTACCGTTCGCTCAGCAATATCTATGCGCAGGTAATCGATGACGTAGCCGGAAAAACCCTGGTAGCGGCTTCTTCTTTGGAAAAAGCCATGGAAGGGAAAAACGGCGGAAACGTCGAAGCGGCGAAAGAAGTCGGAAAACTGGTCGCAGAAAAAGCAAAAGCGGCAGGAATTACATCAGTTGTATTTGACCGCGGCGGCTACATCTACCATGGACGGGTAGCGGCCTTAGCGGAAGGCGCCAGGGAAGGCGGCTTGGAATTCTAATAGAACTGTTTTGAAATAGACCCTATAGTTTGCAAGAAGGAGGCGAAAACAATGGCGGAAAAAATGATGGATTCTAACGTACCGGAACTGAAAGAAAAGGTTGTTACGATAAATCGTGTTGCCAAGGTTGTGAAAGGTGGTAGAACCTTCCGTTTCAGCGCACTGGTTGTTGTCGGTGAC
>CATIYX010000236.1 GCA_949739095.1 uncultured Clostridia bacterium
CAGCGCGGCGCGAAAAATGGGTATGCCCGCCGCCGAAGGTGACAAAAGGATATCTGGGACGCTATGCAAAATTGGTAGGTAGCGCAAATACTGGCGCGTCTTTTAAATAATGGGAGCAGTACCACGCGGCGCGACCGCGATAACACATGCTTATGTACAGGCGGTTCTGCACGAAGGTGCAAGAGCGGTGGATGCGACTTGCGGCAATGGGCATGATACAGCGTTTTTGGCGCAACTGGTGGGAGAAACAGGAAAAGTCACTGGCTTTGATATTCAGCAGCAGGCGATTGACAACACACGGAACCGACTGGAGGAAGCGGGACTGCTGCAGCGGTGCGAACTGCATTTGTGCAGTCATACGCGCATGGGAGAATTGGTTCGAGAGCCTGTGGACGCGGTGATGTTCAATCTGGGCTATCTGCCCGGTGGAGACCACGAGTTGACGACGCAGTTTGATTCTACGCGGCAGGCGGTGCAGCAGGCAATGGCATTGTTGCGACCCGGCGGTATTATCACCGTTGGTGTCTATTATGGCATGAAAAGCGGATTTGAAGAAAAAGAACAGTTTATGGAGTATATCAAGACGATTGATAATATGAAATATACCGTGCTGGTTCACGACTATGTGAACCAGCCCAACTGTCCGCCCATTGCGGTGGTCATTGAAAAACGGACGGAAAAATGAAGGGCGGATACGAATGAAAAAAAATTGTGTAATCGGACAATCGGGAGGACCGACGGCGGTCATTAACGCCAGTCTTGCAGGCGTAGCAGCGGCAGCATTAGCTTCGCCGCATATCGGCAAAGTTTATGGTATGGTGAATGGTGTACAGGGATTGCTGGAAGAACAATTTGTGGACATGGGAGACGTGCTGGTGGGCAGGGAGCAAATAGAATTGCTGAAACAGACACCGGCTGCCTATTTGGGTTCCTGTCGGTTCCGACTGCCGGATATGGAAACAGATACCAGACCCTATGAGGTCATTTTTGACCTATTTGAAAAACATGAAATCGGATACTTGTTCTATATTGGCGGTAATGATTCCATGGACACGGTACATAAACTGGATGCGTATGCCAAACACCATGGGAAAGACGTTCAGATTATCGGTGTTCCCAAAACAATTGACAACGATTTGCCGGAGACCGACCACACGCCGGGCTATGGGTCGGCAGCAAAATATATTGCGGCTTCCGTGCGAGAGATTGGTATGGATAGTATGGTATACTGTCATCCGTCCGTGACAATTGTAGAAATCATGGGACGCAATGCCGGTTGGCTGACGGCGGCGGCAGCATTGGCGCGCGGGGAAGGATATCCGGCGCCGCATTTAATTTATCTGCCGGAGGTGCCATTTTCGGAGAAACAATTTTTAAAGGATATTGAGGCACTGCAAGGACAAGGC
>CATIYX010000237.1 GCA_949739095.1 uncultured Clostridia bacterium
GTATCCGCAGGCGCGCTCTTTGTCGTTTCGTCTATTGCAGCCGCTGCATGATTCTTTGGAACACTGCTGCTGTTTGCGCCCTGGTGGCGTTTGCCGCTGGTGCGAAGGTGCCGTCCTCGTTGCCTTGCAAGATACCTTTGTCCGCCGCCCAGACGGCCGCGTCCGCGGCATAATCAGAAATCGCGCCGCTGTCAGTATAATTCAAATTGCCGTTTGCGTCGGTGTCATAATTTTTGTATTTAGCGTAGCGGTAGAGAATCGCCGCCATTTGTTCGCGCGTGATGTTTTCCTCCGGCGCGAACGATTCATCGGAAACGCCCGACACAATGCCGTTTTGCCGCGCCCAATATACGGCATTACCGTACCAGCTTTGCGCGTCTACGTCCGCGAAGGGATATCCCAGTATCTCATTTGAAATGTCCGGCTGGTTTTCCAAACGGTAGAGCACGGTCACAAACATTGCCCGTGTCACATCAGCTTCCGGCGCAAATTCCGTCTCGCTCACGCCTGTCATCAGACCGCGGTCATGAACAAATTGCACTGCCGATGTATACCATTCGCCGGCGTAAACATCTGTGAATGGACCGTCGGTTGTTGGTGTGTTATCGGTAGAAGGTGGTGTCACTGGTGTTGGCGCCGGAATGGGAACAGTTGTGATCCCGCCGCTGCCGCCGCCTCCGCGGTTTCCACCGCTGCCTCCGCCACCTCCGACACCGCCACTAGCTATGATGACGGACAGAGTTTGCGGCGCAGAGTCGTTGTGGTTACTGTCGCCAAGAACCCTATAATATACTGTATAGGTCTTTGCGTCTGTTCCGGCTGGAATGCTTGTGGAATAATTCTGTCCGTCCAGAGAATATTGCATGGCACCGTCCGTGGTCTGTCCCGCTGTAATAAGTGTCTGCGTTTTGCCATTGTAAGTAAGCCCTGTTTTGACAGTTGGTGCCGTATAAGAAGGGTCAGCTTTTTCGATTGTCACTGTCACGGTGAGAGACAGTGGATTCCCGCTCTGCGATTTTGCTGTTGCCTGCACCAGCAGTGGGTAATCGCCCGTTGCCGCCGTCGCCGGGATTGTCAGAATGTCGCCGCTGACTGTCGCGCCCAAAGTATCGTTGCCACTCGTGATGGTATAGATAAACGCATTTTGCGGCGCGTCTATGCCCATGGAAGCCAAAAAATCGGACAAATCCTGCATTGCTGCTGTGCCATAGACGGCGGTAATATATTTATCTGAAATGGTTGTACCACTCTCCGGCAGCGAACGAAGAACGGGTCTGCCGAGAGTTTCATTCATTTTCCAAACAGTTTCAAAATCCCAGTTCACAAAGGTAGGCTGCTGCGTGAAGGCAGCTTTATCAATTGCTGTTGCCTGTTCAAAATCATCGCTGTCATTGCCGTTTGCTGCTGCCGCCGTCCCTGTGAGATAGTAACAGGAGCGTATGGAATCTTCATAGCCTTCACCGGCGATCGCACCGGCATAGCTTGCGTCGGCGACTGCGCCAGTGTTGTAGCAGCGCGAAATGCTGCCGGTGAGAGAACTTTGACCGGCAATTCCGCCGATATAGCTTTCACCGGAGACCGTGCCGGTATTATAGCTGAATGAAATACTTCCGACAGCGCGAAGTTCCTGTTGCCGCCCGCCGAAGTTTTCGCCGACAATTCCGCCGACATAGCTTTCACCAGAGACGGCGCCGGTGTTGTAGCAGCGCGAAATGCTACCGTCATTGCCGCCAACAATTCCGCCGATGCTTTCGCTGCCGCTGACGGACCCGGTATTATAACAATTGATTAAATCTCCGAACAGATGATTATATCCAACGAGACCGCCAATCGTAAGCGGATCTCTTGGATAGTCTTCTATTTTACTGCCTACAACGGAGCCGGTGTGAGAGCAGTGATAAATAATTCCCTGAATATTTTCTCCGCACACGCCGCCAATGCGCTGAATTCCGCTAACTGTACCGGTGTGGGAGCAGTTGGTTACTATGCCGTAATTTCTTGCAGTAATGCCGCCGGTTACAATTTCACCGGAGAGAGAACCGGTATAGTGACAGTTGATGAGGGCGCCGTTGTTTCTTGCACACACGCCGCCAATATTCCAGGTACCGGCAACAGAGCCATGGAGATTCAGATTTTGAATGGCGGTGGTGTTTACCGCAAACAACCCTAAATCGTCACTGGTGTATAGGCGGTCAGCGAACAGTCCTGTTATGCTGTGCCCGTTGCCGTCAAAGTTACCCAAAAATAAGGCGTCCCACGCACCGATGGGTATCCAGGGGTTTTCTGCGCTGCCGCCGAGATCAATATCCGCTGTGAGCATGACAGTAACGCCGCGGTATGCTTCGCCAGCATTCACGCTGTCGCGAAACGCTTCTAAATCAGCAGTTGTGGAAATTTGGTAAACCGTCTCCGGAATGCTGCGTAATTGCGGTCTGCCGAGTTGCACATTCATTTCCCAAATGCTGCTGAAATCCCAATCGGTAAAAGTGGATTGCATGGCAAATGCCGCTGCGTCCAGTGCGGTACTGCCGTCTGCGATCTCGTTTATCTTTATGCCGTTTAATATGACGGCGTCAGAAAGATAATAGCAGTCTGGCGCACCTCCGGCAAAACCTGAACTTACCCCGCTAACGTTGCTGATACCGGTCACGGTACCAAGATTATAACAATTGCGTGCGGAGCCGGAGGTCACGCCGTTAATGCGTTCGTTGCCGGTGACTGCGCCGACGTGATAGCAGTTGTCAACCGTTCCGTCGCCTGTACCGATTACACCGCCGATATCGTCCTTTGTTCCGCTGACTGCGCCAATATTGTAACAGCGGGAAACGCTGCCCTGATTATAGCCGACAACGCCGCCGGAAGAGCTAATGCAGAGAACAGCGCCGTTGTGGAAGCAATCTGTGACGGTGCCTTCATTTTGTCCTGCCACGCCCCCAATATACTCAATGCCATTCACGCTGCCGACATGGGAGCAACGTTCCACTATGTTGTTATTCCAGCCAACCACACCGCCAGCCGCATGGGCATCGCCGTCGCCAATGCGGCCGTTGCTATGGCAGTCGGTCACAATGCCATTGTTTTGTCCGACAATACCGCCAACATAATTGAGACCACAGATATAGTTGAAATAGTAGGAGGTAAGCTGGCAGTTTGCTACAGTTCCCGTATTGAAACCGACAATACCACCCAACCATGTACCATCGCTTATGGTTCCTGTATAACAGCAATTTTTTATGGTACCCTCATTTTTCCCTGCGATACCGCCACTCATACTGACATTTTGCATAATGCCGGTCACAGCGAGATCTTGAATCGTTCCGGCGTTGCATCCAAACAACCCTGAGCAATCGTCGAAACGCTCTAACAGACTGCAATACAATCCTGTAATTTTGTGCCCGCTGCCATCAAAGATACCGGCAAATTTGTTGTCCGATGTGCCAATTGGCGCCCAAGCCTTTCCTCTGATGACCGTTTCAGAGTCTTTGTCAACGCCGCCGAGGTCAATATCCGCCGCAAGCGTGACAGTAGCGCCGCTGTAGTCGTTTCCGACGTTCACACTGTCACGAAACGCTTCCAGTTCGGCAAGTGTGGAGATGGTCAAATCCTCTGCTGCACCGACCGGAAGAGCTGTTGGCAGAGTTGAGAGAATCAGGACGACGGCTGTGATGAAACCGAGTGTTCTCCTTTTCATAGAAATACCCCCTAAAAAGTATATGCTAGAGATTGCCCAGCGCTTTTGCATAGCAGAAAAACCGCATGAGATTCGTTTCCACTATGCTGTATAAATGCAGTTTTCTATTACCTGTTAAATTGTCCTTGTGAATAAGACGGAATAAATATGAGACTACATTTATAGATATTTATAATTTATCATATTCTATTCGATTTGTAAATAGTAAATAGCAAACAGTTACAATAAAAAACATTTTTATCTATAATTTATATATAGTAGGTGCTTCAAATTAGAAAATACGCTATTTTTTGCAAGGATTTATTATGATTCGGGGGTTTTCTTGCATTTTCGCGCGAACTATGCTATAATAGCCGAAAAGTGGCTATTATAAATCGACAGAGTCTCCGTCTCGCTACGTATAAAACGCGGCAACCGGCGGCGATACACAGAAGGTTATACCAGACGACAGCAGGCGAAAGACATATAAAAAGAGAGAAGTAGACCCAAAAGGGCAATTCGCGAAAGAAAAGGGGCGGAAATGATATGAAGTTTTTTTCGGAGTTTAAAACGTTTATCGCGCGGGGAAACGTGATGGATATGGCAGTCGGCGTAGTTGTAGGCGGTGCATTCAAGAGCATTATTGACTCGCTTGTTGCGGACATTATCATGCCTGCTGTGAGTTTGCTGACAGGAAAAATCAATATTGCGGATTTGGCAGTGCAGATTCCCAATCCGCTGGACATAGATAAGGTGTTAATTAGCTTAAATTATGGGAATTTTTTGCAACAAATCGTGAATTTCTTAATTATTGCATTTACCATTTTTGTTGCGGTCAAATGTGTGAATGTCATGCATGATAAAATGCGCCGCAAAGCAGAGGTGCAGGTCGTAGAAGAGACACCCGCGCCAACATCAGAGGAGTTGTTGGCAGAAATCCGCGATATTTTAAAAAACGAAAAAGGCGAAACCGAGATTTCCCGGCGGCAGACGGAGGAGTCGTTCGACTGATGAAATAATAGAGAAGGTCCCGGCATGATAACGGTACAAGTCTCCGGCGCACAAAATGTGAGCGAAACATTTTCTTTTCATACTGCGCCGGACGTAAGATACCGTTCAAAAAAGAGCGGCAGGGTATAAGAATACTAATTAGGACTTACGTCCTGCCGGTTGGTAATTAGTATATTATTTAATGGGACAAACAAGGGGCGCTGCAAAATGCAGCGCCCCTTGTTTGTTTCGCACCGGATGTTACAACATCAAGTACCTTATTTTTCATCATGAGACAAGATAAACGTTTTCAGAATATCTTCCAGATAATTCAGTTTATCCTGTGGGCAACGGGAAATCATCCCTGTAATCCGTTTATAGGATCTGGTTGATGCATTTTGGTCTTCGCCAAACAGAATGTAGTCGGTTGAAAGTTTCAGTGTGTCCGAAACGAGCAGAAGTGTTTCAATAGACATTCCTTTATACCCGAGTTCAATGTCGCCA
>CATIYX010000238.1 GCA_949739095.1 uncultured Clostridia bacterium
AGATTCTTTCCATGCCGCTGCCGGAATGTCCTCCGTATTGGCAAGATATTCGTGAAACATACCTTCAAATGTTTGATACATAATAAAATCATTCCTTTCAAAATTTAAACTGGTAATTGAGCAATTTTATTATAACATAACTGAAAGTTGATGTCAATAGTTTTTTTGAAAGAAGGAATTAAATTGAAAAAAATTGGAGAACGATTAAAACAATTACGAAAACGAGAAAGATATACGCAAAAACAGTTAAGTGCATTGTTAGGGTTTCAGGGAAATTCATATTCCAGCTATGAATATAATCGAATAAAACCATCCATAGAAAATTTTGTGAAGTTGGCAAAAACTTTACATACCAGTATTCAATATATTGTAACGGGAAAAGAATTTTCAGAAATATTTAAAGAAGAAGTAACGCCATTTTCGCAACGTTTGCGCGAGTTGCGAGAACAAAAAAATATGACACAGCAGCAGGTTGCGGATTTTTTGGAAATCCGAAAGGTGACATATCAAGAATATGAATATGGCGCGTATGAACCCAAATTGGACAAGCTATTAAAACTAGCGGAACTGTTTGATGTGACATTAGACGAACTAATGGGACGAAACCGAAAATAAAAAATATCCAAACAGCGGACACGCGCCGCTGTTTGGATACCTTACAGCGTCCGGAGTGCCGAAGAACGAGGCGCGACACGCGAGTGTAGGACGCTGATAGGGGTAATCTAAAGAGGGGATGAAATGACGGCAGAGCCGGAATGAATCCCTTCTTTAAACAAAAATATGTTATACTAAACTACAAGCAGATATGGAGAGTATCAGAAGGCGGTTTGTCACACCCTTGATGAAAGGGGGTGAGTTTTATGGAATACATAATAATTATCCTTGTTTTAATATTGTTATTGATTATTTCTGTAAAAAAAAGATAACCGCCCTCCTGACAAGATAACGGTTATCTATAACTTTATTTTGGTAAACCGTCTTTAAAACGATCTCTCTGTATCTGCTTTTATTATATCCTCTAAAAGTTCTTTTGTCAAGCATAAATTTCTTTCCCAATTCCTCTTGACCTTGGACAAAATATTGAATATACTATATACTATATACTATATACTATATATTACATGTTACATAAAACAAAAAGGGGGAGATACATCATGCATTTCAGAAAAAAAGCAATTGCGTTTTTGGCGGCAGCAGCGTTGGTGCTTCCTGTGACGGCAGTTCCGGCAGCGGCAACGGACACGCCCGCGGACTGGGCTCAGGAAGCGGTTTGGTCATTGCAGGCAAAACAAGTGTTGCGGCAGGATTGCTACGGCAACTATGACGCGCCTATCACACGCGGCGAGTTCGCCTATCTGGGTGTGCGGGTCTATGAACTGCTCAGCGGCAACTCCCTGCAAGACAAAAACGTATCATTAAATAACATCTTTTTAGATACCAATGACGAATATGTCCGTAAAGCGTTTTATGCCGGCATTGTGCAAGGCTATGGCGGCGGCACGTTCGGCGTTTGGGACGGCATTTCCCGCGAACAGATTGCCACACTATTGGTGAACGCAGTGGAACAGGCGGGCAACAGCTTAATGCCCGCAGGCGAACAGTTTGCAGACGGGTGGCAAATCAGCGACTGGGCGGCAGAATCTGTACAAAAAGCCTATGGCGCAGGGATTCTCCGAGGTACGGGTGGCGGCTGTGTTTCGCCGCAGGAGGGTGCAACGCGCGAACAGGCGCTGGTGATGGTGAACAACATTCTGTCCTCCGCCGGACTATACGCTGAAAACCGTGCAGCGGGCAACCTTACGCCCATTTTGAAATGGGCATATGGCGGCACACAGGAAACCTGGTGCCCTGAAGCGTTCTATTCCACCCCCACCGCACGCGACATCGACGGCGATGGCAGTCTGGACATTGTGGCGGCTTCCTCCACCATA
>CATIYX010000239.1 GCA_949739095.1 uncultured Clostridia bacterium
GCAGGACACCGTCCCATTGCAATTCTGGGCGGCGGGACCGGCATGGTCGGGGACCCGACTTTTAAAACGGAAATGCGCCGTATCATGAGCAAGGAAGAAATTGACCATAATATTGAACAGTTTAAAAAACAGATGTCAAAGTTCATTGATTTTTCCGATGGAAAAGCGCTCATGGTGAACAATGCAGATTGGCTGCTGGATTTGAAATATATTGAGTTTTTGCGGGATATTGGGGTGCATTTTTCTGTTAACCGTATGTTGACGGCGGAATGCTTTAAATCCCGTTTAGAACGGGGATTGTCCTTCATTGAATTCAACTATATGCTTATGCAGAGCTATGATTTCTTGAAATTATATCAAAATTATGGCTGTAAAATGGAACTGGGCGGCGATGACCAGTGGTCTAATATATTAGGTGGGATTGATTTGGTTCGCCGTGTGGAATCGCAAGATGTTTATGGCATGACCTTTACGCTGCTTACTACATCGGATGGGAAGAAGATGGGAAAAACAGAAAACGGTGCTGTTTGGCTGGATCCCGAAAAAACAACGCCTTATGAGTTTTACCAGTATTGGAGAAATGTGCAGGATGACGATGTACTGCGGTGTCTGCGTCTGATTACTTTTGTGCCGATGGAAGAAATTCGGAAGTTTGAAGGTATGGAGGGTGCACAACTCAATGAGGCAAAACGGTTGCTGGCATATGAGGTGACAAAACTGGTACATGGCGAAGAAGAGGCGGATAAAGCGCGTACAGCAGCGGAAAGTCTGTTTGGTGGCGGCGGGGATACAGCAAATATGCCGACAACAACAATTGGGAGAGATGAATTGGGCATGGGAATTCTGGATTTGATGACAAAGACAGAACTTTGTCCATCCAAAGGAGAAGCGCGCCGTTTGATTACGCAAAATGGTTTGTCCATAGATGGCGAGAAAGTGACGGATGTCAACTTGGTTGTGACAGAAGACTTGTTTAGTGATGGACAGATGATTATTAAAAAAGGGAAAAAAGTATATCATAAAGTGGTTTTAGGATAAGGAGGAAAGATAAAATGCAGAAAAAACTGATTGCAGGAATTTTAAGTGCAGGACTGCTGCTGCAAGTAGCGGGCGCTGCCACTTTTACAGATGTTGGAGAGGAATATGCATGGGCAAAGGATGCTATTTCCACACTGGCAGATCAGGAGATTATCTTAGGAATGGGTGAAGGAATTTATGCGCCGGAGGAAAATGTGACGCGGGAACAACTTGCTGCACTTACTGTCCGTGCGCTGGACATCACCGGAGAAGCTCCGGAAACAGCAACTTTTACTGATGTGGAAAAAGATATGTGGTCATTTGAAGCTGTTGAATTGGCGAAAGATTTTTTCGGCAGGGTAGAGGGTGCGTTTGAACCAGAAAACGCAGCAGACCGTCTGACGGTGGCAAGTGTATTGGTGAATGCGCTGGACAGTTTATTTCCGGAATTGGCATATCAAGATTTAGCTGTTATCTTTACAGATATTGATACGCTTTCAGAAGCAGAAAAAGAAGCTGTTCGCAGAGCAGCTGTTACAGGTATCATCAATGGTTATCCGGACGGGACATTTGGACCAGAAAAAGATGTGACACGCGCGGAAGTTGCAGTGATGATTGACCGCGTTTTGAAAGTGGCAGAAGCAGCGCAGCCGACACCAACAGCAACACCGGAAGGAACGGCAACCCCCACGCCAACAACAAATACTACGCCAACGGCAACGCCTACTGCGACCCCAATCCCAACAGAAACCACTACGCCAGACACAAAATCCCGTGGTGATTTTCTGGTGGTAAAAAGTGTGTCAACGGTAACGGATGCCGATGGAGAGAGTGCAACAAAAGTAACCGGATATTTGGATGGAGAAGAAATTTCTATTGAAGTGAAGCAGGGAGAAGTAAAAGACATCTCTGGCATTGAAAAAAATGGAACCAATATCCGTGTTGGTGATGTCATTGCTTATGTAAAAGATATTAAAGGCGAAGTACGCGACTGCAACATCATTTTTAAAGCAAGTGCGGCGGTGACAAGCAGAAAAATTGTCAATCCCTATGAAGATGAAAATATGTCCGTAGATAAACGGTTCAGCTATTTCAATACGGCATATGGATTGGTGAGACGCGTACAAAATACCTCTTTTGAATTGGTATATGACGATACCGTGGAACAGGGAACCGCTGGAAAATCCGGCAGTTATAGTGTCGGAAAAGATGCAAACATCTATCTCTATGATGTTACAGGAAGAGAACCAGAAGTGAAACTTTCTGATATGGGTGATATTTCTGCGGATAAAACAGCGGGTGATGTGCCGCAGAGCGATGAAGGAAACTATGTTTTCGTACGTGAGAAGGACGGCATTGTGACAGATGTTTTGATTTTGAACGGCGATTTTTCCTAAAAAATGAATGAAAGAAGAAACGCATATGAAAGATAGAACAAAAAGAATTGTTTCATGGATAGTAGCAGGTGCGCTTTGTTTTGGCGTTTTGCTATCCTGTATATCCTCCTTTTTTGTGAGATGGTAATCGCTTTAGGGGAGTATATAAACTTAAACTTCGATACATAGTCTTGTTTTTTCTAAAATAAGGGTCGAGAACAGCAGAAAACTGTTTTCGACTCTTTTTTTGTTGTATAAATATTGGAAGTGCCGAAGTTGCTGCTAGGATGTTATTTCATAAAGCATACGATATTGTTTTTGTGGAAGTATTATAAATTACGTAAAAATATGGGAGAATTCTATATATTCACCAAGGACAAATAGGATACACGGCAGAATTGTGTTCATAAATTGTTAAAGAATTTTCACAGAGCTATCATAAAATCAACATTTTACTATCAACTGGTAAAAGTATAGTTTATACCAGAAAAAAGCTGGGCAGCACACACTATCGGAGATAAAAGTAACATAATGACGGTATTGATAGCTATCTAAAATGGAGTGGGAAGGAAAGGAGTTCGTGTGGATGAGAAGTTTATTGGTATGGATGAAAGAATTGGTTCAGAAAAAAGGAGATAGTAAACCGGCGCTGAATAGAAACTGGAAAAAAATAGTTAAAATAGGTATTTGTATGATATGCGTTTTGGCGCTGGGAACAGGTGGATTTTTTGTATATCAAGCAAAATTTGGTGCAAAGGTGTCTGCAAATGAACAGGTAGCGCGTGTTACAAAAGGCGATGTCTCCAAAGTGATTGAGGGCAGCGGAACGATTGAAGCGATTGACCAATATAACGTGACGTCATTGGTAAAAGGAGAAATTTTGACTTGTACATTTGAAGAGGGCGATATGGTACAGCAGGGTGATTTGCTCTATGCACTGGATTCTTCTGAACTGGACAACAATATTCAAAAAGGGTTGGCTTCTGTGGAAAAGGCACAGCTCAGTAGCCAGCAGACGAATAAAACTATCCAAAACCAAACAGTATATGCAAATACTTCCGGTGTGCTGACACAAATTTATGTGAAAAATGGAGAACAGGTACAAAACGGTGCAAAATTAGCAGACATTGTCAATACGGATGTGATGGTGCTGCAAATTCCCTTTCATGCAAAAGATGCGGGAAATCTCTATGCAGGGCAAAATGCACAGGTGAGCTTGGAAAGTTCATTTACTACTCTTGGTGGAACGGTGAAATCTGTGTCGACCGGAGCAATGAGCAACAGCGAAGGCGTTTCAGTCGTAACGGTAGAAATTGAAGTTGGCAATCCGGGCGGTATTCAACAGGGAGATAGGGCAACTGCAATGGTGGGAAATATCGCCTGTAATGCGGCGGGTGTATTTACATATAGTCAGGAAGGAACAATTATATCTAAGACATCTGGTGAAGTGAGTGGACTCAATTATTCTGTAGGCGATTACATTAAAAACGGGTCATATTTTTTAAGCCTGAATGATGATACACTGAGTACAAGTATTCGACAGAATGAACTATCTATACAAGATGCACAGTTGGCATTGGAAAGTCTGTATGACCAAAAAGAGGATTATAATATCAAAGCGCCAATTTCAGGGAAAGTTATACAGAAAACCTCCAAAGCAGGGGATAAATTAGATAACAGCAACAATAGTACTGTTATGGCGATTATTGCAGATTTATCAACCTTGGTGTTTGAAATTAGCGTGGATGAATTAGATATCACAAACATTTCCGTTGGGCAGACTGTTCAGATTACGGCAGATGCCATGGAAGGAACCACCTTTACAGGTTATGTGGATAATATCAGCATTGTTGGAACGTCCAGCAACGGGGTTACTTCTTATCCGGTTAAGGTTGTAGTAAACGATAGTGAAAACAGTGGATTAATTCCCGGTATGAATGTATCAGCGCAAATCGTGATAGAATCGCGCGAAGATGTGCTTCGTGTTCCGGTGTCCGCAGTGCAGCGCGGCAACCTTGTTTATGTGAAAGACAGCAGCGCAGCAGAGCAAAAAGATAGAAACGGACAATCAAAACAGAGCAATATGTCGCAGGAAGAGCGTCCGCAAGGTGGTGCGTCGACAGAAGAAGAGAAGAAACAGGAGAGGGTACCGCAAAGCCAAAGTGAAACGGTAGATAAGGAAACAGAGACAGATACAAATACAAAGAAACAGGAAAACAAAACAGAAAAATCGAATGTGCCGGACGGATTTCATGCTGTGACAGTAGAGGTGGGACTCAGCAGTGAGGATTTTGTGGAAATTATCAGCGGACTGCAAGAGGGTGATACGGTACTGATTCAAAATAAAAGTGGCAGCATCACCACCAATCAGGGAGTAAGTCAAGGTGGTATGATGGGCGGTATGGGCGGAGGAATGCCCGGTGGAGGCGGAGGAATGCCTAGTGCTGGTGCACGCGCCGGAGGCGGAGGAATGCCCGGAGGAGGAAGATAATGACTGAACAAAAACAGGCTGCTCCCATGGGTGAGCGTATCATTGAATTGACAGATATTTATAAAATCTATTCCGATGGTGATAGTGAAGTACGGGCTCTGGATGGTATTTCTCTTACAGTAGAACGCGGTGAATTTGTGGCAATTGTCGGAGCATCTGGGTCCGGAAAATCGACTTGTATGAATATTATCGGGTGTCTGGATATTCCGACAAGAGGAACTTATATGCTGCATGGAACAGATGTCAGTACCATGGGCGATTATGAGTTAGCGCGGGTGAGGAACAAGGAATTGGGATTCGTGTTTCAGCAATATAATCTTATTCCCAAGTTGAATCTATTGGAAAATGTAGAATTGCCGCTGGTATATCGCGGACTAAAGCCGGAGGAACGAAAACGGCGGGCGATGGAAGCGCTGGAACGGGTCGGACTGGCAGAGCGATATCAAAAATTTCCGTCCCAGCTTTCCGGTGGACAGCAGCAACGTGTATCTATTGCACGCGCTCTTGCGGGAACGCCTCCAGTCATTCTGGCGGATGAACCAACCGGTGCACTGGACTCCAAAACGGGAAAAGATGTGTTAGAATTTTTGAAAACACTTCATAAAGATGGAACTACCATTGTTTTGATTACCCACGACAATTCCATTGCAGAACAAATTCCGCGCGTGGTACGTATACAAGATGGAAAAATTCTGTCTGATGTGGTGAAGGAGGTGGCGGCAGGATGAAGATATTGCAGGCGTTTATTCTGGCGCTGAAAAGCCTTTCTACTAGCAAAATGCGCTCCTTTTTAACGATGCTTGGCATTATCATTGGCGTGGCGGCGGTGATTGTTCTGGTCAGTCTGGTCAACGGAATGAGCCAAGACATGGTATCAACTTTTGAGAGCATGGGCACTAATTTAATTAGTGTGTCTATCCGTGGACGGGGCGGAAATAGGCAGGTTTCGGCAGACGATATGCAACAGTTGGTGGAGGACAATCCGGACTATATCAGTGCAATGTCTCCCAATGTTACCGTGAGTGGCACGGTCAAATATGAGGATGGGAATGTTTCGACAAGTTGCGTTGGTGTGAATGAATATTACGGTGATATTAATAATTCGGATGTGCAGGTGGGACGTTCTATTGCCTATATGGATGTGGAATCGCGTCAGCGGAACTGTGTGCTTGGAACCTATCTAGTGAACGAATTGTTTGATGGACAAAATCCCATTGGAGAAACGGTGAAAATCAATGGATACCGTTTTCAGGTAGTTGGTGTGTTGGAGGAAAAACAAAATGGGGAAGAAGGCGGTTCGGACGATACGGTGTTGATTCCTTATACGGTAGCACAGAAGATGGGTGGCGGTTTCACGATTAGCAGTTATAATTTTAGTGCAACGAGTAAGGATACTGTAGATCAGGCAGTGGCAGTGATAGAGAACTACTTGCTAAAGGTATATTCCAATTCTAATGCCTATAATGTTTATAATCAAGCGGAGGCAGTAGAACAGGTGAATGAGTTGATGGGCACAATGACACTGGTGCTGGTTGGCGTAGCGGGAATTTCACTGTTGGTTGGCGGTATCGGTATTATGAATATCATGTTGGTATCTGTGACAGAACGCACAAGGGAAATTGGTATTCGTAAATCGCTTGGTGCAACACCATTTGATATTAAAAGTCAGTTTGTAGTGGAAGCGATTACCACCGGCGGTATTGGCGGCATTGTTGGCATTCTTTTCGGTATTCTTGCCGCGTGGGCGACGACCTTTGCCGGAATGACTGTTTCCATTTCAGCAGCTGCAGTGGGGATTGCATTTTCGGTATCAGTGGTAATTGGCGTAACCTTTGGATATTTTCCGGCAAAAAAAGCTTCAAAACTCAGTCCTATTGAAGCGCTACGCTATGACTAGAGAAACGGAGGGATTATATTATATGTGGAAAAAAAGTATTGCACTATGGACGGTGATTATGATTATTGCGACAAGTGTTCCGACTGCCCTTGCCGCATCAACGGAGGAGGGGGTAATTCAATTTGTGAGCCATCTTAACATCATGACTGGCTATCCGGACGGAAGTTTTGGTTTGGAGAACTATGTCAGCAGGGCGGAGTTTGCGAAAATTGCTGTTGCGGCATCTTCCTATCGAAATGCAGTGGCGACAAATTTACGGATTTCACCGTTCTACGATGTGCCATATGACCATTGGGCGGCGCCATATATCCAGTTGGCATCTTCAAATAAACTTGTAACAGGTTATGTGGATTCGACGTTTCGTCCTGAAAACTTGGTTACTTATGAAGAAGCGGTGACGGTGCTGCTGAAGGTTCTGGGATACACAGCAGAGGATTTTGGGGCGTCTTGGCCATATGGACAGGTCGGATTGGCAAATTCGCTGGGATTGACAAATGATGTGCAGAAATATACCGGTGATTATTTAACGCGCAGGGATGTTGCTTACATGATTTATAATTTGATGGACACAAAACCAAAAAATAGCAACGACAAATATATTAAGACGTTTGATGCAGAAATTCTTGAAGATGTTATTTTGATTGCAACAATACAAGAGGACCCATCCGTAGGAGCAGGAAAGGTTGTGACATCGGCGGGAACCTATAAAATCAGCAACGATTTTTCCTATGAGGATGTTGGAAAAAAGGGGAATTTAACCATCAAAAACCAAGAGGAAGTGCTGTATTTTGCACCCTATACGCAAGAAATACAGAGCTATACTGTTACAAATGTGATGGGCAGTGATTTACTGGTAGATGGAAAATCGTTGGACATGGATGAAAATATCACTGTATATTATAAATCAGACAAAACAACCTATGGGAATTTATCAAATGTAGCGGATGAAGACATGACGCTGCGGATATACCGAAACGAAAATGGTGTGATTGATTATGGGATGTTGATAGGTAGTTCTAAGGCTGCAGTGGATTTAAGCGACTTGACACAATATACTGTTTATTCTGTGTTGGACGGAGCAGTTATTGTTTATGAAAATGGACAAATGAAGCAGGTGGATATTTTAGATTCTGTAACGGCATATAAAGAAGAACAGAAAACAACCTTTGGTGCGTTGCGTAGCACGCTGGAAATGGGTGACAAAATTTATATTAAGCGGGACACGAATGGTAAAATCAAGTATATCAATGTGGAAGAGGGAGATTTGACAGGACCAGTCACAGTAAGATCAGCAAATTGGTATGATTCACTGGGCATTAATATCTCCACAGCCGGGTTCACACGCGATGGCGTGAAAGTAGAAGCTGGCGGTATCCAGCTTTATGATGTGGTATATTACGTTAAGGATTTGAACATGGTGCTGGCATATAGCAAAAAAGTGACAGGTATTTATGAAAAAGCAGCACCAAATCGTGATATGCCAAGTACGGTTACTATTTCGGGGACGGAATACAGCATTGAAAGTGTGACGGCATTTGACAAGCTTTCCTCCAATGGCTCTTATGCATATGGCGATACAGTTACATTGCTGCTGGGAAAAAACGGACAAATTGCGGATGTGATGCTGCCGTCCGACACCAGCCAGACTTTATATGGTTATGTGCTGGCAACAGGCAATAAAGAGTTTATCGGAGCAGATGGCAGTAAATATACCTCTAACTATGTTCAGGTAGCAATGGCAGATGGAAATAGCTATGAATATAAAACAAAAAGTACCTACAGCGCCTATCTCAATACGGCAGTGAGTATCCGGTTTCAAGATGGAACAGCAACACTATCCTCTGTAAAATCAGACGGTAATATCAGTGGGACGGTAGACGCATCTGCACGTACTATCGGCAATCATACGTTATCCGGTGAAGTACAAATCATTGATGTGAGCATGGTTGATAAATATACACAGGCGTGCTTTACACCGGTCTTTTTACAGCGGCTGGATGGCGTAAAAATTTCTGCAAGCGATATATTATATTATCAAAAGAACAATAAAAACGAAATCAGTGCATTGATTTTAAACGATGTGACAGGCGACACCTATCAATATGGTGTGGTGACGTCAGCTAGCAACCGTTCTGGCAATATGAGTATAAGCGGCAGTTATACCTATGATATTGGCGGTGTGAGTCAATCCATCAGTACGAATAATAGTGTATTTAACGTGGTGAGCGGACAGCCGGCAATGTTTTTTGTGAGCGGTGGCAAGGTAGAAAGTATCAAACCGCTTCAAACGCTAAGTGGGACAGTGCAAAAGGTGACGAGCATGGCGGTTACAACCGCCAAAGGGGATGTGTATCAATTGGCAAGTGATGTCACTGTCTATCAGAAAACGGCAGGTTACCAATACTTGAAAATCCCGCTGGACGATATTCTGGACAATGATCAATACAGAATCAGTGCCTATTATGACAAAAGCCAGCAGGGCGGCGGACGTATCCGCATACTGGTTGCAGAGAAAAAATAAGAAAACAGTATTATCAAAATGAGAAAATAAAAATCCCCTTCATCATTATGCTTTACCGCAAAATGATGAGGGGGATTTTTATTTATTGAAATATTATTTTAAAGTTACATTACAGAACACCTAATTGCTGCGCCGCTGCCAGCCAATATTGTTCCGAAATATATTCCGGTCCGTCTCCATGCTGAGCGGGGCTTGCGAGTTTGCGCGCCAGACGCGCACAAGTAGGTGCCATATCTTTGCCGGTTCGTAGGGCTGCCATAATACATTCGGACCAAATACGCGCTTTTTTTAAAAGACCGCTTTCCTCAAAAGCGGCAAATAAGGACGTTTGGTCATAGGGAAGATGATGTAGCGTCGGATGCCAAATGCCATCTTGCAGCTCCAAAATGGCAAACCGCGCTCCGGGAGCTTCGCTGATGGGCAATCCAACGGAACCAGGATTGACAAGTTGTTTGTCATTATGCCGAAATACAAATTGTTTGTGAGAATGCCCGCAGAGCAGCAGGGCGGTAGAGCATTCAGAAAGCGCCGCGCGGCTGTTTTCTCGTCCGGGCAGTAACAACTCACGCGTTGCTGTGGCAGAGCCGTGCACAATTGTGAGAGGCGGTGCACCGTGAAAAAACAGCACTGCATTAGTGGGGAGCTGCTGATAAAAATGTAAATCATCTTTTGTTAAATTTTCAAAGGTATAGAGCAGACTGCCGCGATTGGAGCCATAGGACCAATCCTGAGAGTCGCTTTGTTCATAATCCAGAAGATAATCCTCACGGTTGCCGCGCAGCAAAAAACAGGGAACTTCTTTTGCCAAACGGCGAATGATGGCAGTTGTACGCTGCGGGTAAGGACAATCCGTCACATAATCGCCTAGAAAAATAAATCCGTCTACCGCCTGAATCCGTTTATCTGCTAGACATGCCTCCAGCGCGGCAAAATTACTATGAATGTCACTTAAAATGGCAAGATTCATTTGGTTCCCTCTTTCTTCTGATGATTCCAATTTTTGTTGCTATTGTATACGATTTTTGCTGTTCCTATACGAATGAGCTGGTGGCGCAACAGTCCACCGGTAAGAGCAGACAGCAGTTATTTGTGATAGTTTTCACCTGCCAAAATTTTTTCGGCACGATAGAATTGTTCCAGTAAGATAACGCGCATTAATTGGTGGGGGAAAGTCATTTCAGAAAAGCTAAGCCGCAGATGGGCGAGGGATTTCACTTCTTCAGAGAGCCCATCAGAGCCGCCGATGAGAAAGGTAATGGAACCAAACCCACGTAGCCCTGCTTCATGTAAAGTTTGCGCAAATTTTTCGGAGGATAGCGGTTTTCCTTCTACACAAAGTGCTATGGTATAGCTGCCGTTTTTTATTTTTGCTGCAATGGCGGCACCTTCTTTTTGCACATCCTGCTGTGTGCCACGGACCACTTCCGGCACTTCGATAATTTGCAGTTTGCCAAAACGGGACAATCTTTTGACATATTCAGCACATGCTGCTTTCCAATAGGATTCTTTCAGCGTTCCGACAGCAATGATTTGTATATTCATCTCCGCAGCTCCCTTTTTCATTTCAAAATTCTCATTTTATTATACGCCAAAAGAGTGGAAAATGCAAGTATGACGGCCTTTTATCCACTATGCAACAAAAAAAGTAAAAAAAAGTGTCAATATTTTAACAAGAAACTCTTGTATATTTTGGAATTTTATTGTACAATATAAGACAGGAATAAAAAATATTTTTTATTTGGAGGTA
>CATIYX010000240.1 GCA_949739095.1 uncultured Clostridia bacterium
ATCCGGTGGAAAAACGGCTGGGCGATACCATTGCTTCCCTAATTAATATAGATTACCGTTGGCACCTGTTTTTCACCATTTTATTTGAACTGGAACCGGGCAACAATGCAGAGGATTTTGAAAACTTCATTACGTTTCTCACGCAACGGTTTGCTGCCAGCCGTCCGTTCCACAAACTGCACAAACTGTTTCATGACAACTTGGCGCATGACATGGAATCCAGTTTGCTGATGAAAATGGCGGATTGCTTCGAGGCTTATCAAAACATTGATTTCATACACCAAGACCGCATTGACATGATTCAAAAGGTGTTTGGCGACATTGTCAAGTTCATTTGCATGAGTGTGCGCACAGAAAAAGAATGGCAGTCTTGCTGCACGATTTTTCTGGATATGTTCGCGCTCCGTCTGGGCGCTATGCTGGACATGAAAACAGATGCGGTTTTGCTGGAGGAATGTGTCAATGCCATTGAAACAAGCAGTCTGCGCCCGCGTATTCGCCTCCATCTGCTGGACTACATCATGGAAAACGTGACTACTATTGACGGCGTAGTGCGGCATCTGGACAAAAAATGAATTTGCTGTTATGAGGTGCTTTAGCGTCTTTCCTTAAGGGATTGATTCCTCTATACATATAGAACAAAATAAAAAAGAAAAGGAGCGTGAAACAATATGACATATAACTACAAACCCAAGGGCGTTTGTTCCAAAGAAATGCAGCTCGACATTCAAGACGGTATTTTAAAGGAAGTGAAAATTGTCGGTGGCTGCGACGGCAATACGCAAGGCGTATGCGCTTTGGTCAAAGGCTTGCCGGCAAAAGATGTTATTACCAAACTTCGCGGCATTGACTGCCGCGGTCGTGGAACATCCTGTCCTGACCAGCTTGCAAAAGCGATTGCAGAATATTTGGAAACTTCAGAATAATTCTATGAAAATACCAAAAAGGAGATGTAGTTACATTGGATAAAAAAAGACAAGTTGTATTTATCATGACAGATTCTACGCGTTTTGACATGGTAGGCTGTTATGGCAACCCTGATGTACATACACCGAACCTCGACCAGCTTGCGGCAGAGGGTATCCGTTTTGAACGCGCTTATAGCTGTCAACCGGTATGCGGACCGGCACGCAGCGCCATTTTCACAGGTCTATATCCGCATTCCAACGGCAGCTTCACCAATAGCGTTGCGCTGGGCGATAACGTAAAAACCATCGGACAGCGTCTGCAAGACCACGATATCCACACTGCCTACATTGGTAAATGGCATTTGGATGGCGGAGACTATTTCGGATTGGGACGCTGTCCTGACGGCTGGGACAGCGATTATTGGTATGACATGAAATGCTATCTGGACGAACTCACGCCGGAGGACCGGCTCAAATCACGCGATCCGAACACCAACAAAGAACACATTGACGCGGCGTTCACCTATGGACATCGTGTGACAAACCGCGCACTGGATTTTCTGGACAAGTTCAATGAAGAAGATTTCTTTTTGGTGGCGTCCTATGACGAGCCGCACGACCCATATCTTTGCCCCGAACCGTATGCGTCCATGTTTGAGGACTATGAATTCCCCAAAGCGCCCAATGTTTGGGATACGCTGGAAGGCAAACCGGAATATCAAAAAGCATGGGCGGGCGCACGCCGCACCGCAGACCGCGATGCCGTGAAACTCACACCTAGTTATTTTCTGGGCGCAAACGCCTATATTGACGCGGAAATCGGGCGTATTTTGGACAAAGTAAAAGAAGTGGCACCGGACGCGCTGGTGATTTTCACCTCCGACCACGGCGATGCGCTGGAATCCCACTGTCTCTATGCAAAAGGTCCGGCGTTCTATGATGAAATCGCCCGTATTCCGCTGATTATCAAGGGCGGTGAAACGGGTAAGGTAAGCAGTGACCCCATTTCCCACATTGACTTGCTGCCAACCGTGATGGACTATATGGGTCTGCCGCGTCCGCAGTGGATTCAGGGCAACAGCATTTTGCCGACTGTACAGGATGTCTCCACGCGCGTCAATGACGTGGTATTCACGGAATTCACGCGCTACGAAGTGGATCACGATGGATTCGGCGGATTTCAGCCTATGCGCAGCGTGACAGATGGCCGTTACAAGCTTTCCATTCATTTGCTGGACCCGGTTGACGAACTTTATGATTTACAGAGCGACCCATATGAAATGAAAAATCTGATTTTCAGTGAAACACACACAGAAATTCGCAACAAGCTGCATGACAAACTACTGAATTGGATGAACGAAACGCGCGACCCCTTCCGTGGATACTATTGGGAACGCCGTCCGTGGCGCGATGACGCTGTGACGCCTTCCTGGGACTACACAGGATACACTCGTCAGCGGGAGCATGAAGAATATGAACCGCGGCAGCTTGATTACTGTACCGGTCTTGAAATGACGCAGGCGTCCCGCCCAAAAGAGCGGCTCAAACCACTCAGTTCCAAGAAAGACTAGTGCATTCGTTTTTGTTGATGATGCCTTGCATTTTGAAATTCACCGATAAAGCGAGATTTGTAGGAGAAATTTTGCTGCGAAAAGGAGTAAATAAATGGAAGTAAGAATTGCCACAATAGAAGAGTTAGCTTTTTGGTGGGACGAAGAAATTGCCGAAAATCCGGATGATAACTCTTTGCAGACATATAAAAAAATATTTATCGAAGGAAATAAAAACGGAACAAGAAAAACTTTTTTTGCTTTTGATAACAGCAAATATATCGGTCAATGCACGTTACTTTTAAAAAATAATAATAAAGTGATGACCGGAAATGGTAAAGCCGAAATTCTTAAACTCGAATTAATTTCGGAGGAAAGAGGCAAAGGTAAATCTACAAAAATTTACGAAACGGTAAAAACTTACGCAAAAGAAAACGGTATTAAAACTTTAACAATTGGTGTTGAGCCCTGTGAAATCAAAAATATGCAAATATATTTTCACTGGGGATTTGATAAGTTTTTGCAATGCATAACCGAAACATGCGAATCACAAGACGGAATAACCCCCGGCGAAACAATTACTGTTTTATGCTATTCACAAAATATTTAAGGTGTGTATACAGGAGAAAGCACTCCGCCAATGAAAAAGCTATAAAACAATTCCGATTTGTCGGGCATATATGCCTATTATAGATACCTTTCTGTTTGAACATTTTGATGAAAATTTGAATTACAAAATGCCGATGGCACAGAAAGGAAAAGAAAGACTAAAAATAGGTCTTGCAAAGACAGCACCGCATATGATATAATAAATATATATTCGCTCCGACCTGTCAAAGTACGGCGGAGATAAACACAATTAAAGGAGGACACAGGCAAATGAAAATTGCTTTAATTAATGAAAACAGCCAGGCGGCTAAAAACGTTATCATTGAGGAAACACTGAAAAAAGTGGCAGAACCCAAGGGTCATGAAGTCATCAACTATGGTATGTATTCCGCTGAGGACAGCGCGCAACTGACTTATGTGCAGATTGGTATTTTGGCAGCAACACTGCTGAACTCCGGCGCAGCTGATTTGGTTATCACAGGTTGCGGCACAGGCGAAGGCGCTATGTTGGCTTGTAACGCATTTCCGGGCGTGTTGTGCGGACATGTGGAAGACCCGACAGACGCTTACCAGTTCACACAGGTCAACAACGGAAACGCAATTGCTCTGCCGTTTGCAAAAGGCTGGGGCTGGGGCGCTGAACTGAACCTGCAATATATCTTTGAAAAACTGTTCGTAGAAGAATGGGGCGGCGGCTATCCGAAAGAACGTGCTGTTCCGGAACAGAGAAACAAAAAAATCCTGGATGAAGTGAAAAAAGTAACACACCGCGACCTGCTGGATATCCTGCCGGAACTGGATCAGGATTTGGTGAAAGGTGCATTCGCGGGCGAAAAATTCCAGGAACATTTCTTTGCAAATGCAAAATGTGATAAAATTAAAGACTATGTAAAATCCATCCTGTAAGAATCGGATTTGACAGACAAACGCGCCGCGAATAAATCGCGGCGCGCTTTTATTTTTCGCGTAATTTTGGGGATTTCCCCTTGACTATTTCCCCATATTGTGCTATTATAAATAATGATATGGGGATATAGCTCAGCTGGGAGAGCGCGTGGTTCGCAATCACGAGGTCAGGGGTTCGATCCCCCTTATCTCCACCAAATAAAAAGAACGTGCCATTTTCATGGTGCGTTCTTTTTGTTTATCAAGTAAGGGGGAGCGAACCCTGTGAGGGCATGACGCGGATATGAAAAGCCGCCGGCGGCGGGTTTTCCGCGGCGTGGTGTGACGCCCGGCACCGGAGCAAAGCGAGCGGTGGGCTAGCACGCAGACGCAACAGCGGCTGTCCCCCTTATCTCCACCAAATAAAAAGAACGTGCCATTTTCATGGTGCGTTCTTTTTG
>CATIYX010000241.1 GCA_949739095.1 uncultured Clostridia bacterium
CTAATCTCTATAGAGCAGAACGGAAACAAGGGATACTATACGTTCAACGGTCATGGAGATGTGATAGGTATTGTAGATGCAAATGGTAGCATGAAAAACCAGACCTGGTTTTATGCCTATGGATATGAAATATATCAAACTGCTACTGTATTTGATAATCCGTTCGGCTATGCAGGCGAATACACGGATGAAGAAACCGGCAACATCTACCTCCGCGCAAGATATTATGACCCAAGCACCGGACGGTTCACCAGCGAAGACCCTATCAAGGACGGCACAAACTGGTATGCGTATTGTGGTAATAACCCGGTCATGTTTGTGGATCCGACGGGATTGTTTGATTATAATACAAGGCTTTCATACAGTCAAACATATAACGAAGATGTGGTTGCATTACAACAACAGTTATGGGCTGGCGGTTACTTTACTTCACCCATAAAAGACGATGAATGGGGTTATTTTGGGGAAAAGACCGTAGATGCTGTGAATCGTTATAAGACTAAAATGGGATTAGGCAATGAAGGGGCAGATAAAGGTGTGGTAGGATTAGAAACGTGGAAAAGTTTTGGTAACATGATTTATAGAACAGCAAGTGATATAGCAAATGGTGTGAAAATTGCTACTATAAATCGTGTTCAATATTTTGATGTTACGGAACCTGTGAATAGGGCATTTTATACAGCGGGACAGGAGGCATCAGCATATAATCACAAAGGAAATTTTATATGGTTTAAGTCGATGGTAAATCATAAATGTGATTGGGATGTTAAAAGAAAAGAAGGGTGGAGTAAAACTATTGGAACTACATATCCTGGAGCGTCCACTGAACCTGTAATTTTATTTGGCAAGTTTTCTACACCAGAAAAAATAGGAAATATGTTATATGGATATACAGGTACAGCTGCAGGATTTTCTAGTGAAATATTGTATGCTGGAGGTGGATATGCGAGCAAAGGATTTGTAGCTTTTGTTGAAGGTTCGCCATTTTATGGCGATACAGTTGAGGATCATGCTGCTATTACAGAGGGAATTTCTTGGTATTATAATAGAAATAATTGACATAGCGAGGATAAAAATTATGGGATATGCTACTTTTAAACAATATATAAAATTAATATTTATCGTATTAATAATATGCATTATTGGTGTCGGTGTATCTATTGGAGTGAGTATACAAGTTATCCCAACTCATGAAAAATTTGAGAATGAATATCTTGAGTTACAAGGATATTTTCAAAGTGTTGTAGATTATGCAAAAGATAAAGATTGGGAATACTTTTATACTCTTCAAGGTAATGTAACAAAATTAGACGTTAGAGAAAAAAAGTTTGCTCAAACAGAAATCATCAAGATAGATCAAGACAGGGTGATACAAGCACTTGGTTTTTTGTATAATAATAAGTATACTGATATATATAAAGAATCAAATGCTGTTTGGTTTAATAAGGATATGTTTTTTAGGGGTGGTATAGGAATTGTTTATTCTTTAGATGGAACAGAACCAGATAATGGATTAGTTGGCACGTTGGAACCTTTTGATCAATACGGGTGGTATTTTTATATGGAAAAATAAAAAGAACAAGGAATGATAACTATAATCATTATAAGATTGTGGCATTATTAAATTATAATAAAGGATCAAATAAGTATTATTGAAATGCTATATGAGAATTTATATAAAAGATAGTTTTTTCTTGTACAGTTGTCATTTAAGGCTAAACACGTGTGTTTAGCCTTAAATGACTATTATCGTCACAGGCATTCACCCCGATACAAACGAAACCTGCACGGATACGCGTTCCTTCACCTATGACAACCTTGGGCGCAAAATCTCTGCCACCAACGAAAGCGGCACCGCAACGTATGAGTATGACGATTTTGGCAGACTCACCAAGGAAACCGATGTAACAGGAGCTGTCAAGGAATATACCTATGACGAAAACGGCAACCGCCTGACGTTCAAACTGACCATAGACGGCACCCGGCAAATGAATGCGCCCTATACCTATGACAAGCTGAACCAACTCACAAACGTCACCATTGGCGGCGACACCACCACCTATGGCTATGACGAAAACGGAAACATTGTCAACAAAACCACAGGCGCATTGGTGACAACGTA
>CATIYX010000242.1 GCA_949739095.1 uncultured Clostridia bacterium
GATGAAAAACTGGTATGAAAAGCACAGCGGAGAATGGTTGACCATACTGGGGAAAGATGCGGAAAACGCCGCCAATAGCTATAAGCAATTGGTAGTACGATTTGTATCTCTGTTCATAGAATTGGTGGGCGGCGGTTTGATTTTAAGTTTTGGATCGCCTACGTTGCTGCTATACGCAGCAATCAGCGGAATCGTGTATTTTGGTATCGGCGTGTTGCGGCGAAAAAAAAACAAAAAATATGCAGCGGGGAACCAACAGGCAGTGGGCGTGGCGGCGTCTTATATTGCAGATGTTTTCAATGGATTCATTGTGATGCGGCTGTACCATTTGCTGCGGTTGCTCATGAAAAAGCAGGAAGTGGCGATTGAAGAAGGCTATGATTATGGCAAAAAGCTGGCGAGGGTCAGCATTTTTAACGGCGCATTGGGGCAAATCGGCTATACATTAGCGTATTCCGGGGCGTTTGTGGTGGGACTGTTGCTGGTATATGCCGGAAAGCTGGAACTTCCCATGATGCTGGCGCTATGGCCTATTTCTATGGGCGTGTCGTTTAGTATCATGCAATTTGGCTTTTTTGTAACGGAAATGCAGCCGACGGTTGTGGCAGTGGAACGTATCCGCACAGTGTTAGAATTGCCGGAGGAAACAGGCGGCGAAGAAAAAAGAGTACCGGAGAGCGATGTGGTGTTGGAACTGCGCAATGTGACATTTGCGTATGAACAGGGAAAAAACGTTTTGCAGGACATCGATTTGCAGATTCACAAGGGAGAAAAAGTAGCGTTTGTAGGAGAAAGCGGCAGCGGGAAAAGTACGATTGTCAAACTTTTGTTGCGTTTTTATGATGTGCAGCAGGGACAAGTGCTACTGGGCGGACAGCCGGTGCAGGACTATACCTTGGAAACCTTGCGCAACCAGTTTGCCTATGTGCCGCAAAATGCCTGTTTACTCAGCGGAAGCATTTATCAAAACATTGCAATGGTAAAACCGGAGGCGGTGGAACATCAGATAAAAACGGCGGCAGAAAATGCCTATGCCGATGAATTTATCCGCACTTTATCAGAAGGCTACGAGACGCAGGTAGGAGAGCGCGGCGCGCAGCTTTCCGGCGGCGAGCGCCAGCGAGTTGCGATTGCAAGGGCATTTTTAAAAGATACTCCTATTATGATATTTGATGAAATTACAGCGGCGCTGGACGGCGAATCGGAGGCAAAGATACAACAAGCAGTGGAATGCGCGCCGGCAGGGAAAACCTTACTTATGATTACGCACCGCTTATCAGCGGCTGCCCAGGCAGACCGCATTGTAGTGATGGAAAACGGAAAAATTGCAGAAATAGGAAACCACAGCGAGTTGCTGACGCATGGAACAGTTTATAAACGATTGTGGGATATGCAGTTTCAAAAATGAAATGAACAGCCGTTGCTTCAAAGCAGCGGCTGTCTTACTATCAAAATATCTCTTTTTTGAAAATATAGATATGGAACCGTTTGGGAAAAAAGAGTAAATTCCAGAAAAATGGGGAAGCTAAGACAAAAAAGCAGAGGTGAAACGGATGAAATTAAGCGGAAATATTGAGCAAGATAAAAGGCAGATGCACACGCTGTTGCAAGTAGATAAAAGTTTTGATTTGATTGAACGTCCGCTGCTGTTTGGCGGCAGAAAAAGCTGTCTCTATTTTGTGGATGGGTTTATTAAAGATGAAGTAATGCAGCGCATTTTACAGGCATTTTTTGACATAACACCGGAAGATATGAAAGACGTCAAATCAGCACAGGAGTTTATGGAAGCAAAACTATCCTATGTAGAAGTGACAACAGAGCATCATGTGGAGATTTTAGCGACAAATGTTCTTTCAGGTCCCAGCGTACTGCTCATTGACGGATTTGACGCCGCAATTGTTATCGATATCAGGACCTATCCTGTTCGTGGCGTAGAGGAACCGGAGAAAGAAAAGGTACTACGCGGCTCGCGGGATGGATTTGTGGAAACGATAGTGTTTAATACAGCACTCATTCGCCGGCGTATCCGCGACCCGCATTTGATATTTGAAATGTATTCCGTAGGAGCGCGTTCTAAAACAGATGTTTCGATTGGATATATCTCTGATTTTGCAGATGCAAAGTTGGTGGAAGAACTCAAAAAGAGAATCCAGGAACTCAGAGTCAAAGCGCTGGATATGGGAGAGGAGAGTTTGGCGGAATGTATTATCCGTGGAAAATGGCTGAATCCGTTTCCCAAGGTGCGCTATACGGAACGACCAGATGTTGCATCTGCCTCTTTGTTGGACGGAAAAATTATTGTTATGGTGGACAACAGTCCGTCTGTCATGGTGTTGCCTACAACATTGTTTGATTTTGCACAGGAACCAGATGACTATTATTATCCACCACTGGTAGGGGGATATCTGCGGTTTGTGCGCAACGCAATCTTTTTATCGACATTGATTTTAACGCCGCTTTGGTTTTTGCTGATTCAAAACAGTGCCGCGCTGCCCGACTGGATTTCATTTATCCAAGTCAAAGACACTGTGTATGTACCAATCTTGTTGCAACTATTAATTTTGGAATTGGCAACAGATGGGCTCAAGCTGGCGTCACTGAACACACCTTCGGCGCTTAGCAATTCTCTCAGTATCATCGGTGCCCTGTTGCTGGGAGATTTTGCTGTGCAAGTTGGCTGGTTTGTGCCGCAAACTATTTTATACATGGCATATGTTGCGATTGCAGGATTTGCACAGCCCAGCGTAGAACTCAATTATGCTGTGAAATTTATGCGGGTGCTGTTGCTGCTGCTCACGGCGTGGTTGGGCATTTGGGGATTTTTCGGCGGATTGGTTTTGATTGCGTGCATTGTTGCTATGAACAAAACAATAGCAGGGAAAGGGTATCTGTATCCGTTGATTCCGTTTAACTGGAAAGAGTTTAAGGTGCGTGTACTGCGCATGAAAATTCGTTCTAAACTATAATTTGAAGTCTGTATCGGTTTTTATTTGTTCACTTATACGCATAAACGGCACGGTTATAACCGCGCCGTTTATGCGTATTTTATTGTCCGTTTGCCGCACAAATTGGCTTCATTTCAATGAAGCTGTCCCAAAGCATAACCTTAACAGTTCCGTTTGCGTTAAAGTTTTTCGGAGATATAGGTAGATTTTCACCCTTTACAAGTGGTATAGACTGTGCGCTGACATCTGTTAGTCTGCTACTGTCATACGCTGTAAATATTACTGTATATATACCGTCCTGCGGAACAGTTACAATAGCGCTTCCGTTTTCGTATTTTATGGTGCAATTCTGTTCTTCTGTACCAGTTGCAGGGATTATATCTGTTTCAACTATACCACAATTATTAAGACAACTATGAGTTTTTTCGCCTGGTTCCGTTGCGGTTGCAGGCTTTGTTACTAGCCATTCGTCCCAACTGTGTCCTTTTGGAGGTATCGTTACATCTGTAATTTCTGTTGTTCCATTCTCGTCTGAAAAATTTTTATTACAACCATCACAGGACCAATATGCTATATTTCCCGCTTCCGTACAAGTTGCAGTTTGGACCTCGTGATACTTCGTTGTATGTGCAATGGTATATGGCTTTTCGACTGTACCGGCACCGCATATAAATTCGGAGGACGGATTGAGATAGAAAGCAGGACGTACACTTATATTGCTGCTACAAGCAGGATAGCTGACAACATCTCCCGCAGTGAAAACGATACGAACGAGATAGCCGTGAGTGGACATAGGTGAGCGAAGCCAATGATAAAGCGTTTGTCCCAGCGGTGCATAATAATTTCCTAAATTATCATATACATTTTTTAACTGCTGCACATCCAAAAGAAATATTGTATCTGTAACTAGCTCGGAGTATGAGAGACGGTAATTCTGCACAACTTCTGAAATAGAATCTTTATAACTATGTGTCTCAGAGCCCGTCATGTCTGTATAATCTTTGTCAATATCCGTTAAAAGTGATTTTTGTGTGACGGTTTTTATTGCTGCCTTTTCCATATCGGTAAAATTGTTTAAAAAGCCTGCTTCACCTGAATATGTCGCCTCATTGCCACAAGTGTAGACTACAGCGCCCTCTGCTGCAGACGAATTAAGCCAATCGCGGATATTGCTGTCAGCCCAATAGTTTGAGCCGTTGGTAACTCTGTCGCTTTCTCTGCCATGTGAGCCGCTTGTATTGCTGCCCATTGTGTCAAAAGGTTTTTTGCAGACCGCCGTATTAGCAAGCATAAGCGGCAGATAGCCGTCCTGATACTCAATTGTGGTAGCGGTTGAGTCAGTGATAGGATTGCCGTTATCGTCTCTACCTATTATTTTCTCATACGCTACACATCGCCACAAAATAGGTTGTTCATTGTATGTGCCAATTTGTACATACTCGCCTAATTGAATTGGCGGGGTGTCTATTGTTGCTTTTGAGGTGATAGGGGTTGCGCCAAATAGTAACATTATCATTGTAACCGCTGTAAACAACGATGTGATTTTCTGCTTCATTTTAGAAACCCTCCTATGACATAAAATTTTACGCACATTTTCTGTAATAAGCAGAGTACACGAGCGCTTATCAGTCCCTCTTACATATTCTAAAAATATAGACAAGACTGTATTGTGCTGTAAAATTACCATTAAGTAATAAATAGAAAACTACCCAATATTTATTATATAATAAATGTTATAGAATTGCAAGTATTTGGAGATAGTTTGATTTGTCGTTTGTCTGCCTAACAGACAATTTTTGTTTCTTTTGTGAAAAAGAAATGACGCTTTGCGCTGGTAATGAAAAATGCTTAACAACTAGTTTTCATAAATAGCACTTGCATGATGATGAAAAAAATGATATGATAGAGCGGTAAAACATCATAGGTGGAGGACAGCAAATAATGAAGAAAATATTAACGGTAGCGCTTATCGTGGGATTGTTGGGAATGACTGTGCCGGCAGTGGCGGAATCGGGTGAAACAGGTTTTGTTGCCAGCAGTGCACAAGTAGAGTTAGAAATTGGATTTGAAACACAGACGGACAGTATACCGGAAGCGGCGCAATTTTTAGCAGGGCTGAGGCAGTCTGCTGTTGCGGCGGAAATTACATTGCAGCAGCTTAGTGGCGGACGTGTTCTGCGGGCAGATGTGATACTTCATACGAAATTGTTTGCACAGAAAACAGAAACTATAGAATGTTGGTATGAAATCGACCGAACGGCAGATGTGCCACATATTACCATTATTGAAAAGAATCAAAAGAAGGATACCTATTATGAACTGGATGTTCATAAGTTGCCGGGCGGTATTGAGGCGGCGAAAGCATTGAACCGTGCATTGGAAGTAGTCTGGAGTCAGCAAGCGGCAGGAAATGGAGACGCGCAAAAGATACAGGTGTCGTCTGAACGTACGGCGGAGCTGCTGGCAGCGTGGGTAAATATGAGCCGACTGGGAGAAGGGAAAAGGAGTGCGTCAGATTTTGGCGGGGCGCTGCTGTCCGTGGAATGGAATGACAGCGGTGCTGCATGTCAAATCAATGGCAGCTTGGAACTGTCGGCGCGGCAAACGGCACTGCTGCTTGGAATGCAGAATCAAACGGCAGGAGAAAGCCGCGTCTGTATCAATACACATATGAAGCTATATGGAAGCGGTAGCGAGGTAGTGAACATGCCGCAAATATCATCGGAACAAGTGATAGACGCCAATTTATTAATTGATAAAAAGGTGTTTGATAGTGGTCATGTCACAGTATTATATAATGGAACAGTTTTGCAATTTGATGCACAGCCGCGCTTGGAAAATGGTACGACCATGGTGCCGATTCGTGGTATCATGGAAGCGGCGGGGGTTGCATCTGAACAAATTGCGTTTGACAGTGCATATGGGACAGTGACAATTCAGGACGGAGAAAAAACTATTTTGTTGACGCTGGATAGCACTGCCGCCTTTGTGGACGGAAAAGAAGTGCAATTATCATGTGCAGCATATCTGGCGGAGGGACGCACGTTTGTACCGCTGCGGTTTGTGTCGGAGAATCTCGGGTTTCAGGTAGTATGGACAGGACTGGACCAGCCGAATGGTATTTGTAACGGCGGCGTGGTACGTTTGGAAAGGTGAGACAATGAATTGTGAGGCATATGAAACGGGAAATTTGTGTGACTGTGTTTTGCAGGCAGTGCAACAGGACGCAGCAGTCAGTGGTTTTGTATTTGAGCAGCAGGAAACACTATTAGAAGCAGAGCGGCTGGAATTGAAGCAATGTCTGTTAAAACAGGTAATAGTAAGAGAAAGTAAGTTGGCACGACCAGATTGGTCGGAGGTAGTGCTGGAGGACTGCGATTTATCAGGAGCCGTGCTGCGGGATGGCTCTTTATATAGAGTGACGCTGCGGCGATGTAAACTGGTGGGAACAGATTTGTCAGGTACCTTTTTGCGGGAGGTTACATTTGAAGATTGCGTCTGCCGCTATGCAAATTTATCATTTGGACAGTGGTGGAACGTGGTAATGCAAGGCTGTGATTTTTCCCAGGCAAGTCTTGACCAGGTAAAACATAAACATTGGAAGATGACAGATTGCAATTTGCGGCAGGCGAATCTGTTGCAAACTGCGCTAGAAAAGATAGACCTTTCCACCAGCGAAATTAATGGAATTATTTTGCAGGGTGAAGAACTGCGCGGCGCGGTAGTGTCGGAGTGGCAAGCGTCAGAGCTGCTGCGTTTTTTAGGTGTCAGCATAAAAGAATCATAAAGAGTTGTGATAACTTTAATTGATATAAACAGACAGGCGGACCCTTTCGGTCCCGCCTGTCTGTTTATAAACCAAGCCATGCATGGTGATTAAAAAGATTATTTACATTTGCAGTTACAATTACAATTTCCATCATTATTGTTATGATTATCATTATCACAATCTTTATCCGTATCGACAACATTTAAAACAACTCTTTTATCAATCAATGTTTCAATGGTATTAGTCGGGTTGATAATCAATGTGCCAGTCAGACTTAATTGTCCGTTTGCATCAACATAGATTTGCGGTGCGATGAGCTGTGCGCTATAGCAATAGTCGAATGTCATCAAACCGGTATCCTGGCAGGACAGGTAAGGAATACAGATATCGTTTGTGAAAATGCTGGTCGGGTGTGTTGTTGTGACATATTCAGCATTACGGATTAACATTTTAAAGCTATATGCGCCACGGGCTGTTGTGACTGTGCCGCACAAAATGTATTCTGCAATGTAGTTGACAGTTGTACCCTGTGGTTCTACGACAATGGCAACTTTAGAACCTTCTTTATTGTCCTGACAAGCTGCATTGAGAGAGTTCACATTCAAATCTTCCAATGCAATGGAGAATTTGTTTTGGTTAATAACGTTCACAGGACCGTTATACGGAATATTGTTAATCAGAATGTCGCCTGCTGATGGCATGGTAGTCGGATATGCATCCAGAATGGAGGCGCTGTAGGACTGGATGGAGAAACAGGAATTTTCGTCAATGATGGGGTCTCCGCCACAGCAGCAGCCATTTCCGCCGCATGGTGTATATTCTGTGATAATGCTGCAGCCTGTAGGTGTTAAGTTCAGCGGCTGGTTTACACTACAGCCGGAAACCACTTTGCTGTCAAAAATCTGTTGGATGTTTGCATAGATAGAATGTGCGTCAGCGTTGTTGAATTTTGGCGCACACATTCCGGTGCAGCAAAAACATTTTGCCGGTGGGCAGTGAATCGGCTCACAGCCGTTTGCGATAGGTCTTACTGATTGACGTCCGTTTGTATCATTTGGATAACAATTGTTGTTGCAATTACAATTCATTGAAATTTCATCCCTTCAAAATTAAATTCAATAATAGAACTACAATAACATGATATGCAGGAAA
>CATIYX010000243.1 GCA_949739095.1 uncultured Clostridia bacterium
AACCAGCTTCCGCTGACGTTGCCAGAAGTGGATAACTATGAACCAACTGATACCGGAGAATCTCCGCTGGCGAAAATGGAAGAATGGGTGAATACCACGTGTCCGCACTGCGGCGGTGCAGCGCGCAGAGAGACAGATACTATGCCGCAATGGGCAGGGTCATCTTGGTATTTTTTGCGATATATTGACCCTCACAATGATAAAGTCCTTGCAGACCCTGAGGAAATCAATTATTGGCTGCCGGTAGACTGGTATAATGGTGGAATGGAGCATACAACATTGCATTTGCTCTATTCACGGTTTTGGTATAAATTCTTATATGATATTGGTGTAGTACCAAACAAGGAACCTTATCAGAAACGGACGTCCCACGGCATGATTTTGGGTGAGAACAATGAAAAAATGTCCAAATCACGTGGTAATGTGGTGAATCCTGATGAAATCGTGGAACAATATGGCGCGGATACCTTCCGCACATATGAAATGTTTATTGGCGCGTTTGACCAGTCAACACCCTGGTCTATGAACGGTCTGAAAGGATGTTATCGGTTCATAGAACGTGTTTGGAATTTACAGAACCTATTGGTAGAGGGCGATGGATATTCGGCAGAAATGGAAAAATCCATGCATAAAGCTATCAAAAAAGTGGGCGAGGATATTGAACGCATGAAATTCAATACGGCAATTGCAACTTTGATGGCATTAGTGAATGAGTTTAATGCGCTGGGCAAAGTCACAAAAGAAGAGCTGAAAACTTTTTTGGTACTATTTAATCCCATTGCGCCGCATGTGACAGAAGAAATGTGGCAAATGAACGGATTTGCGGGAGAAATTGCACAGCAGAATTGGCCGACATATGACGTGGCGAAAACCGTGGACGATGAAGTGGAAATTGTGCTACAAGTCAATGGTAAAGTGCGCGATCGTGCTATGGTACCAGCGAATCTGGGACGGGAAGAATTGGTAACTTATGTACAGGAACAGGGACTTATGGACGCGCTGACAGAAGGAAAAACGATAGTGAAACTAATTGGCGTGCCTGGAAAACTTGTGAATGCAGTTGTGAAATAAAATGATATGCTGGGGAGATTGCCAGAAAAAATCCGGCAGTCTCTCTTTTTGCGGATAAGTGCGAAATATGTCGAAAGAGGATGGAGACATGAAGAAAGAATTAACAAAAGTACAGAAATATATTGTGGTGATTGTTCTCATTTTCGTCACTGCATTCGGGATTCAATTTGCAATGACACAGGTTGGACAACAAAGAAAAGAAGATACACTGGAAAAGGTGAATGGGCAAACGGAAGAAATTACGAAGAGCAAGGCGAAGGTTCAAGTGGCAGGAGAAGTAGCGAATCCGGGAATTTATGAAGCAGAACTGGACATGCGGGTAGAAGAAGTGATTGAGATGGCTGGTGGATTCACAGAAAAGGCTGACCGTGATAAAGTGAATCGTGTTGCTTATGTCAAAGACGGACAAAAGATAGATGTACCCGCCGTGAAAGCGGAATCGACTTCCAAGTCTTCCACCTCAGCAAAGAAATCTTCTTCCTCTACTACGAAAACCACAACGAAAACAACCAAGGAGGCGACACCTAAACCGGAACCAACACCGGAACCAACGGAACCGGCGAAATTCAGTATCAATCTCAATACAGCAAGTGTGGACGATTTGGCGGCAGTGAAAGGTGTGAGCCGCGCGACGGCAGAAAATATAGTCAGTTACCGCAACGAAAATGGACCGTTTGCTGCTAAAGAAGATTTGTTAGATGTTCCGGGTGTTACGATGAGCATATATAATGTGTTAGAACCGCTGTTGCAAAATTAAAATAACGACGTTGACAGAGTAAAGAGAATCGAAGTATTTCACAGTGTGCTGTGAGGGGAAAGGCATTGCCAAGAAGCAAAATGTAATGTTAATTTTTCAATGAAAAAACTCTTAGGTTCTAATGCGGAAGATATATTAATAACAAAAAGGCGTATCGTATATGTTACGATACGCCTTTTTGTTGTCCTTAGGGGAGTGATATAGAATACATTGTGGATTTTTTATTTATCCATCAAGTTGTCAATCACATGTCCGATATTGGAAAACATACCTTTAGAACAGGATTTGAGTGCTTTTGAGTGCTTGTCTTTCATAGGATCCATAATTACGCCGACAGCGGTTCCAATCACAGCACCGGTTACCAGACCAGTTGTAAATGCGTTCATTTTCATATTGTGTTCCTCCTTATGGTTTATCCAGAGCCAAAGTTGCTCCAATTTTATAGGTAATCTTCTGCAAAGCAAACAATAAAAATTTGTTTTTAGGAATAACGCAGCAAATGCATAGAAGATTATATGAAATGGACTATGCATAGCATAGAGCAGAACGTAAAACGGAATGCTCTCTAATAAAATTTATTAGAGTACAGTGTTAGTGTTTCACAAAAAACTTGCGCTATGCAGGGCAAACTTTACCACATTCTTTGTCGATATTTGATGATAGAAAATTGGAATATCCATCCACCAATCGACAAAATTTGTCGCTATTTTTTCATATAATAGGTATTATCTGGTAAAAACTGGAATATTAAGAGGGTGGTTACGAATGAAATTAGCAGAAATGGAAACCTATCAAAGGATTGGAAGTGAACCAAAAAACACTAAAAAATTGTATCATATAGAGAATATTGTTGCCGGTGCAGCGGGTATTCTAACATCAAGGGCGCTGTTTGCGGGCGTGATGGCACCGCTAGGTATTGCGTGGTATGGTGCGAATATCAAAAATGATAAGCACTATATTATTCTCATTGGAACGATAGTGGGTTCACTGCTGATGGGGGCAGGAATGCTTAGTATAAAATATATTTTAGCGGCAGTGCTGCTGATGTTGTTGCGAAAAATTATACATACTGCACTTTGGGACAAACCATTGTTTTGTGGAGTGATATCCGCAGCCACTGTATTTTGCTGTAGTCTGCTGCTGATGGCGTGGAAAGGCTTTTTATATTATGATTTGATTATGGCAGCATTGGAAGCGGTTATTATTTGTGGTGTGAGTATGGTGTTTTCCAGAGCAAAAGCGGTTTTTTTACGCGGCGGTTATGTGACATGTGACGATGAATCTATTGCCATTGCTATTTTGGCAGGTGCAGCAGTTGCTGGATTGCAGGGAATCAGTTTTTTGGGAATTTCACTTGCAAATATTTTAAGCTTATATATCATTTTAATTGCTGGCTATAAAAACGGTATGAGTATTTCGGGTGCAATTGGTGCAGCCTTGGGTATGATTATGGGGGCGGCGGAAAACAATATTGCCTTTATGACAGGAACCTATGCGTTCATTGGTATCACAGCAGGCGCTATGCGTTCGCTGGGACCGCTTGGTGTTGCGGTCGGTGCAGCGTTTGCAAATGCGGGTTTTGCAGCATATTATGGTGGTGCGGAAGCAGTTTGGTTACCGATTATAGAAGCGGCAGTCAGTGCAGTTTGTTTTTATTTTACCCCATCGAATGTATTTCAGGCATATGAAAAAATATTGGTAAAGGATAACGGCAATATATCAGAAGAAACACAACTTGCTTTTTATAAAAAAAAAATAAATCATGTGATGGATCGCATGAAACAGGCATTGTCTGAAATGGGAGAACTGCTGGTAGACACGGAAGAAGAAAAGTCTGTAAAGCAGGAAGAAATGATGGAGGCAATTTGTGAGAGACTTGCCAGCAAGGTATGCGAAGGGTGCAGTATTCATCATTATTGTTGGGTAAAAAATCCAAAAGCGACCTATAAGCTGTTTCAATCTGTGGTAGGGGCAATGGAACGCCCAGGGATGGATATTGATGAGAAATGGCGAAAAATCGTACAGGATAAATGTATTAAATCAGAAGAATTACTCGGAGCTGCGACCCATCTATATGGTGTATATCGCAGTGAGATGACTTTGCGGCAAAAAAAAACAGAAAATCGGCACATGGTAGCGGATCAGCTTTTGGGTGTGGCAGATGTGCTGGAACGGCAACGGGAAGTGCTGGAACGGTTTGGAAAACGGGAGAGGGAACTCGAAACGGAACTTTATAAAACCCTGTACCGCGGCGGCGTCACAATAAAAGGGCTGAATGTGCTGGAAACAGGCGGACGCTATACGGTGGTACTGGAAGTGGCACAGGAAACGGCTGAAGTGGAGTTAGAACCTATTGTCAGCAATGTTTTGGAACGTCGGATGCAACTAACGGAAACACAGCAGATGGATAGTGGAATGTTATGGATGGAATTTCGGGAACGTTACCGGCTGCAATATGAGGCAGCTATTGTGAAACTGGATCAGAAAAATGGTACTGTTAGTGGAGACAACAGCAGCAAATTTGTGACAGAAAATGGAGAATTGCATTGCATTTTAAGTGATGGAATGGGCAGCGGTGAAAAAGCAGCAGAGGATAGTAAAACAGCTGTAGCGTTATATGAACGGTTGATTCGCGCCGGATATGAACCAACAGCAGCGCTACGGACGATGAACGCCTCCATGATTGCAGCAAAGGAAAATGAGTCATGCACAACGGCAGACATCGTTTGTGCAGATCTCAACACAGGAACCGTGAAATTTATTAAAGCTGGTGCAGCAGCAACTGTGATAAAAACAGCAGAGGAAACGAAAGCGGTCCGGTGGGGATCTATGCCGCTCGGTATTTTGCCAATGGATGAAATTGAATTTAGGTGTGAACAAGTGGAATCTCCTACCTACATTGCAATGATGACGGATGGCATTCCAGATAATATCGGAGACCGGATTGAAGGGGAAAATTACCTGTGTGGTATTGTAGATGATTGTGGTGAAAAGTCCTGCAAACAGATTGCAGATGAGATGATGGTTGCAGCACTGGCGAAAGGGCTGCCAAAAGATGATATGACCGCAGTGGTCGTGAAATTATTTTAAAGGGGCGGGATTGCGTTGCGTGACATTGTGAAAGAAGCGCAGGCTATCATAGATGAATTTATTTTAGCGTCAGTCGAGACCACGCGGGAAATGCAAATGAGACGGTATCGGAAAAACAAAAAGAGAAAAATCATTGCAGCCTGTATTTTTTTCTTTTTGTTTTTGCTCTCCGGCGGCGCCGTACTATTTATGAAATTTCTATAAAATGTTCCGGTGGATTTTGGGTCTGCCGGAACATTTTTGTTTTTCAATTTATAGAAAAAATAAATAGGCAGCTATTAGGTAAACAGCTGCCTGTGGTTATGACTGAGGTAACAATGAAGAGCAGAAACATAAATGGTTTCTGCTCTTCATTGTTTTTTCAATTACTTATATCTATTATATTTAAGAAAGCCCCAGCCCCCTAAAAATATCAAATCTAATTTCATAACGTATAGGTTTTGTCACAGAGATTTTCTATACACTTTGCCCATTTTCTATTTCATAATTCTACCACCTTTTCTTCGATTTGTCTACATGTTTTTTGCTTTTTTCAGCTTTCCTGTTCTATACGGGACAAATGTATAGGTTTTGTAAAACCTATACATTATGTACCGATTTTTACCGCTGGATTCATAACAGTGTTGTGGGGCATTGTCAGAAAAACAGCGGCGTAATTTTCACAATTACATAAAAAGGAGTGTAAATTTATGAAAAGAAAATGTAGTATGCTTTTAGCAGCAGCTATGTTGCTAACAATGTTTGTTTTGCCGACTACGTCGGTCGGTGCGGCGTCAACACGTCCGCGTACGGCAACGGTGGAAGAATTGGCGGAAGCAAATAAGACGCGTTCTTCCTATCCAGCAATGGTGAGAGTGGCCGACGGTGTGCTGTATGTATGGGGAACCAATGATTCAAACTGTCCCCTTGGTGTAGCAAACCAGAAAACTGTTACAACCCCAGTAGCCTTGGATGCCTCAGTATTCGGCGGCGAACGGGTGAAAATGGCGCAGGTAGCAGACTGGTCTACTGCAGCTATGACAGAAAGTGGGAATCTGTATTTGGCTACAACCGCCGAATGGAAAAAAGTTGATATGACCCTTTTTGGTAGTGCAGTACCGATTGACATGAATATCACTTCTCAGGCCTCTATAATCAAAGCCAAAAATTCTGATGGCACTTTTTCCTGGTGGGAACTTCGTTTTTCTACCGGTAAATTTGGTAGCCTAACACGGCTTGATGACGAAGCGCTCTATGCGAGAATGAAATCGGTCACCGGAAAAGATGAAGTCATTCAGGATGCATGGGCAAATGGTAATGCATATAAAGATTATGTTATTTTGACAGAAAGCGGCAAGGTCTTTGCGTGGGGGGATAACCGCCGTGGTATTGCCGGTAACAGTTGGAATAACTTAGAGGGCACGGATGAACTTGTAAAAACTGCTCAAAAAGTTGAAAAGGAAAGCGCATTTCATGTAACAGGACGTCCTGAATTTGCCGGACGTACCATCAAACAGATTTCCATGGATTATGCAACCGTTGTGGCGAT
>CATIYX010000244.1 GCA_949739095.1 uncultured Clostridia bacterium
CATATTTTTACTTCCCGCGCTTGCGTACATCGCTGTCTTTATGTATGCGCCAATGTATGGTGTATTGATGGCGTTTAAAGACTACAATATGGCAAAAGGGGTTATGGCAAGTCCGTGGGTGGGACTGGAAAATTTCCGGCGTTTTTTTGCAGGATATAATTTTTGGACAACACTCTGGAACACTTTGTCTCTAAGCCTGTACTATTTGGCGGCAACGCTTCCGTTGCCTATTGTATTAGCACTTATCTTCAATAATATTAGAACAGGCATATTTAAAAAATCCGTTCAGATGATTACGTATGCGCCCAACTTTATTTCGGTTGTGGTTCTGGTTGGTATCATGAAAATTCTGATGACGCCGGAAACAGGCGTATTTAATGTGTTGCTGACAAAGTTTTGCGGGACGGGCGTGATTGACGTTTTCGGGAAACCGGAATATTTCCGTCATCTATATGTCTGGTCAGGCGTCTGGCAGACGCTGGGCTGGAACAGTATCATCTATGTGGCGGCATTGGCGGGTGTCAGCCCTGATTTATATGAAGCAGCAACTATTGACGGTGCGAGCCGGCTGCAGAAAATCTGGTATTTGGAAATCCCCAGTATTTTGCCGACAGCAGTGATTATTTTAATTTTGAATACCGGTAGCGTGATGAACCTGGGATTTGAAAAAGTATATTTAATGCAGACACCCCTTAACCTAGCTGTTTCGGAAACTATTCCAACCTATGTTTATAAAATGGGAGTCATTGCAGGAGATTACAGTCTGGCAACGGCAATTGGACTCTTTAACTCGGTAGTAAGCGGCGTTTTATTGGTGATTGTGAACTTTATATCCAAAAAGTTCAGCGAAACTTCATTATATTAAGGAAGGGGGAAGGAAACAATGCTTGCAATTCATAAAAATAAAGTAAAGGAACCGCTTGAGGACAGAATTTTTGCAGGAGTCTCTTATGTACTGTTGGCGGCACTGGCAGTCATCTGCTTATATCCGCTCTATTTTGTGGTGATTGCGTCCATTAGCGACCCTGACGCAGTATATGCCGGAAAAGTTATTTTGTGGATTCAGGGATTCACCATGATGGGATATGAAAAAATATTCCAGAACGACATGATATTCCGCGGATTTTTTAACTCCGTGTTTTATACTTGTGTCGGAACTATTATCAATCTGGCGGTCACACTGCCGGCAGCATATGCGCTTTCGCGTAAGGATTTGGTAGGAAGGCGCGGCATTATGATTTTGTTTATTATCACAATGTATTTCAGTGGCGGAATGATTCCGACCTATTTGCTAATTCAAAACATCGGATTGTATAACAAACCGATTGTGCTCTTGCTTTGTAATGCATTAGTGGTATATAATATGATTATTGCACGGTCGTTTTTTGAACAGACCATTCCGGATGAGCTGTTAGAAGCGGCGCGTATTGACGGCTGCGGCAACACACATTTTTTTGTGAGAATCGTACTGCCGCTATCCAAGACAATGATTGCGGTTGTAGCGCTCTATTATGCAGTAATGCATTGGAATTCCTTTATGCAGGCGTTGCTTTACATAGATGACCCGGACTGGAAACCACTGCAATTGGTGTTACGCGACCTGCTGATTTCTACGCAGGCGATGGCACAGTTCATGCAGGGTGATGAATCCATTGTGATGCAGCAGAAACTGGTGAATGTAATGCAATATGGCATTATTGTGGTGGCAATACTGCCGATGATGGTCATTTACCCATTTGTACAGAAACATTTTGTAAAAGGCGTCATGATTGGCGCAGTAAAAGGATAAAAAGGAAAAAAAGAAAGGGGAAGAAAATCATGATGAAAAATTGGAAAAAAGCAACAGCAGTGTTATTAGCAGCAACACTGGTGGGCGGACTGGCAGCCTGCGGCGGTGGACAGCAGGCAAACGCACCTGTGGAGGAAACGGGCGTAAACCAAACGGGATTCCCGATTGTGAATGAAAAAATCACGATTAAGGTGATGGCACCAAACTGGAACAACAGCAGAGACTATAATGAAAAGAAAGTCATTCAAAACTATGAAGAAAAAACGAACATCCATGTGGAATGGACCTATTTCACAGGGGATGCTTCAGAAAAACTCTCCCTTGCATTTGCAGCAAAAAATAACATGCCGGATTGCTTTTTGATGGCGGACCTGCCGTCAAGTACCGTGGATAAATATGGTGCGGACGGTGTGATTTTACCGGTAGAAGACCTAATTGATAAATATGCACCTAACATCAAAGCGGCAATTGAGGAAGACACAGACGGCAGAAAAATGGCGACAGCAGCAGACGGACATATGTATGCCGTACCGTCTTTGTATCGCAGTCCGCAGGAACAAATTCGTGGTGAACAGTTTATTAACAAACAATGGCTGGATAAACTGGGCTTGTCCGTTCCTTCCACAACTGACGAGCTTTATACGGTGCTGAAAGCATTTAAAGAACAAGACCCCAAC
>CATIYX010000245.1 GCA_949739095.1 uncultured Clostridia bacterium
CTCTGCATGGCGGTGCACTGGTATTTGAAATATGTCGCACGGGTACACCTGTCCTGGTGCGGCAGCCGAATGGATTTGCCGGAATGCCTGCCGCTGCCGAAGCAGACTTATAGACAGGTTGTGGAGCAGAAATACCGTTCTTATATGAATTATTGTACCTTCAACTATTCTGCCAGCTGGTGGGATTTCGAACGTTGGGAGAAAGAAATTGATTTCATGGCGCTTTGCGGTGTGAATTTGCCGCTGGTTACCGTAGGCATGGAGGGCGTATGGCAGGCGGCGTTGCTGGAAGTGGGATTCACAGAGCAGGAGACGCGGGAATTTTTGTGCGGACCGGCGTTTTTGGCGTGGCAGTGGATGACCAATATTGAAGGATTTTGCGGACCGCTGCCGCAGAGCTGGATTGATTCCCATGTAGTGTTGGGACGAAAAATCATGAATCGTATGTTGGAACTAGGTATGCAGCCTATTCAGCAGGGATTTTCGGGATATGTGCCGCGCAGCATGAAAGAAAAATTTCCGCAGGCACGTATTGAGATAAAACGTGATTGGTGCGGACTGCCTGGTACAGCACAGTTAGACCCCACAGACCCGTTGTTTCAAAAAGTGGGACGCGTCTTTTTAGAGAAACAAAAAGAACTCTTTGGCGCGCATGGGTATTATGCGGCGGACCCTTTCCATGAAGGAGCACCGCCGGAGGATACGAAGGACTATTTGAACGCGGTGGGGGGTGCGGTACATAAGTTGTTAAAGGATTTCGATGAAAATGCTGTCTGGGTCATGCAGTCTTGGTCCATCCGCAAAGAAATTGCAACGGTAGTACCCAAAACAGATTTACTGATTCTGGATTTGGCGGGCTATAAACATGAAGAACTGGACAATTTCTGGGGATATCCGTTTGTGACAGGAAATTTGCATAATTTCGGCGGACGCATTAATCTGCACGGCGACATGCCGCGTCTGGCAGAAAATCAGTTTTATCAGCTGAAGAAACAGGCGGACAATGTTTGCGGAACAGGTCTGTTCATGGAGGGAATTGTACAAAACCCTGTTTATTATGATTTGGCGTTTGAAATGCTGACCTATCCCGAAGAGCGGAATTTGTCGGAATGGATGCAAGGATATATCTGCCGCCGCTATGGAAAAAACAGTCCTGGTTGGGAAAAAGCGTGGGAGATTTTGCTGAAAACTGTCTATGCGCCGGAGACAAACGGCGTGGAATGCAGTTCTATGATTTGTGCCAGACCCGCGCTGGATGTGAAAAAATCGGGACCCAATGAGGGCTTTTTGGTGCCATATGGCACCAAACGACTGCTGAGTGCACTCAAGCTGCTGTTGGAGACAGAATCGGACGCGGACGGCTATTGGTATGATGCGGTGGATTTGTTGCGGCAAGTGTTGAGCAATTATGCACAGGATTTGCAGCGGCAGGTGGCGCAGGCGTTTAAAAATCGGGAGCAGGATGCGTTTGAAACATACACCGGAGCGTTTTTGGAGTTGCTGGAAGATGTGGATGTGCTGCTCGCCGGACGAGAGGAATTTTCTCTGGAAAAATGGATAGGGGAGGCGCGCCGCTGGGGGCAGACGGAAGCAGAACAGGATTTATATGAATATAATGCCGGCGTGTTGGTAACGCTGTGGGGAGAAGCGGCAGACCCAAGTATTTTCGATTATTCCTGGCGGGAATGGTCAGGGCTGATTCACAGTTTTTACAAAGTACGCTGGGAGAAATTTTTTGCATTTTTGCGCGGACATTTGCAGGCGGGAACGGAATATAACGGTATGGGTCTAAAACAGGTGCATGGGCGGGAAGCGTTTCGCGCAAATACATTTTATAAAGACCTTGCCGAATTTGAAGTGGCATGGACGCGGCAGCGAAAAACGTTTCTACAGGAGAAGCGCGGCGATCTGGATACCGTCCGTCGACTGCTGAAAAAATATGAAAATGTTATTGTATAATGTATATACATGGGAGGGGATGCTTGTTAAAAAACAGGCATCCCCTTTTGTAAACTGCATAATAAAATACAAAATTTAAAAAGATTTTACATTGACAATAACAAAAAGGCAGTATATAGTAGTACATAATATAATGATGATACAAAGCGAACATTTATATATTATTTGGAAGATACAGGAGGGAAATGGTGATGGCTGCTACAGAAAAGAATGCAAGAGAAAACTTGCTGTCGCTGCTTAGGCGGCAGGGGTATGATAAAGTGCCGGTGGAATTTTCGCTGTGTCCCAGCTTACGTGAAACGTTTCAGAAAAAAACTGGAGAAGAGGACTATAGAGAATATTTCCGTTTTGCAAATCGCAATGTACGTGGATTACAGGATAAGTCATTTAACCCAGAAGTGTTCAAAAAATACTATGATAATCTGCACCCGCAGGCGACTATTGACCGCTATGGTATAGCGCATGAACCTGGAAGCGAAGCAGCAAAACATATGACGTATATGCGTAATCCGCTTGCCAACATAGAAAGTTTGGAGGAAATGAAGGAATATCCGTTTCCGGTGTTGGACCTTTCCGCACATGTACAACAAATTGAGGATGTGAAAAATGCCAGAGAACGTGGGCTGGCGGCCATTGGCAACATGCAGTGCACCATTTGGGAAACGGCTTGGTACATGCGCGGTATGGAAAATTTGATGGTGGACATGATGATGGAGGATGAAAAGGCGGAATTTCTGCTGGATTGGGTGATGGAGGACGCTTGCACCCGTGCGGAAGCGTTCGCGCGGGCAGATGTGGATATTTTATATTTGGGCGATGACATCGGTATGCAAAGCAGTATCATGATGGGTGAGGAATTATACAGAACCTGGCTGAAACCGCGTCTGAAAACAGTCATTGACAGAGCACGTGCCATCAAACCTGATATCATTGTGTTTTATCATTCCTGCGGCTTTATTACGCCCTTTATTCAGGATTTGGTTGACGTGGGGGTGGATGTGCTAAATCCTGTACAGCCGGAATGTATGAATTTTGAAGAGATTCACGCGGAGTTTGGCGACCGGCTTTCCTTCCATGGAACTATTGGTACGCAGAGCACCATGCCGTTTGGTACGCCGGACGAAGTGCGCCGCGAGGTGTTTCGCAATTTGGAGATAGCCGGCGATAAAGGCGGCTTGTTTTGTGCACCAACGCATTTACTGGAGCCGGAGGTGCCGTGGGAAAACATTGAGGCATATGTCAAAGCTTGCGAAGATTTTAAATAAAAGAGTGGTTTTCCATAGTATGACGATTGACTATGACATTTTGACGCAGCAATAACGCTGCCGGAGCAGTGTATAACATCGGAATGAAAAAAGAAGGGACGCTTGTCATAAAACAAGCGTCCCTTTTTATAGACAGGATTAGTTTATCGAACTACGCGGTATTTGCCATCCTCCAGTCCTGTCACGCTGCCACCCAGGCGCTGTATCTCTCGCAAATAGCTGGTATGCTCCTGCGTAATTTCTTCGCCCGGCGCAAGAATGGGGACGCAGGGCGGAAAACTGGTTAGGACCGCTGCACTGGTTCTGCCCGCCGCGTTTTCCGGTGGTAACAGTTCTGTGAAAGCAAGAAAAGCTTTTCGCGGAAGCATGACCTGTCGCGCGGGCGGCGATGTAAGAAAAAGTGGCGCTGCGTCTCCGCGAGGACAGGCGGAAAGCGCGTTTTCCAGTGCGGCGAAATCTTCATTTGTGTTGCCACCTGTTGCAATACAAACCACATTGTTGCAATCCGCCATTTCAACGTCAATGTTCTGCCTGTCTAAATATGCCGCCATATCGTAGCCATGGATACCAAACGCCGCTGTGTGGAATACTAGGCGGGTGAAATCATGGTGCGTTGCACTGCCGGACAGTAGGGGAAACGGTGTGTGTAGACAGCTGGTTTGTCCATGCAATGTCTGATAAATTTCTGTTCCATGTTCCGCCAAAAAATGCACTGCATAATCTGTGAGCGCCATCAGCGGATAGGAAGGACTGGTGGTTTGGAACAGGGAATACCAGCGGGAAAATTCCGTGTGGTCTATGCGGCGTGACAAGTGAATCAGTGCTGTCTGACCTGGTGTGGGCAGTGTTTTATGCGCTGATTGAATCACAATATCCGCATCCTGCTGTACTGCACTCTCGGGCAGCAGCGGCGAAAATCCAAAATGTGCGCCATGTGCTTCGTCTACAATCAGCAGTTTTCCTGCCGCATGAACGATATCGGAAATGGCGCGGATATCGCTGCATATGCCAAAATAGTTGGGCGAGGTAAGGAAAACGAAGTCCGCTGCCGGATGTGCAGCGAGCGCCGCTGAAACATCCTCCGGCGAAATCGCACCCGTGATGCCAAACGATGGCACTGGCTGGGGATGCAGATAAACAGGAGAAAGTCCTGTCAGACAAAGTGCATTTATAGCGCTGGCATGACAATTGCGGTCTAGCAGAATTTCGGACGAGCGGGAGGCGGCAAAATGCAGCGCGGACAGAATCCCAGCGCTGGAACCGTTCACAGAAAAATAGCTGTGCGCGGCGCCATATGCCGCCGAAATGGAGTCTAACGACTCTCGTAAAATCCCTTCCGGATGGTGCATATTGTCTGTGCCCGGTAGCTCTGTTCCATCAATTTCCAGCAGCTTATGAAACCGCGGCGGTATCCATTTTCCACCCTTGTGTCCCGGCATGGCAAAGGAAATACGGTTTTGCCGTGCACGTGCGCTTAATTTGTCATATAACATAAAACCCCTCCCACCGCTTGTTATCTATCATCAATTATAAAGGAAGAAACGCGTTTTGGCAAGCAGCAGACGGCATTTTTACGTTGACAATCACAGTAAAGCAGTATATAATGGTAAAAGGACTATTTATAGGACAAGCTGACAATCTTTACTGGTATGGATAGAGGAGAAAAAACAATGGCAAACAGAAATTTGAGTGAATATATGGATATTGTGTGCAAGTTGGTGCGCGGTGTATTTTATCGTCCACGTTTTTCCCCTTGCGGCAAACTGTTGCGTGTGGGGCGTGGCGTGCGGGTGCTGAAAAAAGCAGGAACTATCGCAATTGGCGATAAAGTGCAATTGCACCGTCAAGTGAAACTGAGCTGCTGGGGAGCGGAAGAAAACGCGAAACTCACCATTGGTAGCGGCACGGCGGTGGGCGACCGTACGGAGATTCATTGCGGCGAACAGGTGGAAATTGGTCGGGACTGTAATATTTCGTGGGACTGCTGCATTATGGACCGTGATTATCACAAGCTGGGCGGCGACACGGAAATTGTTCGTCCTGTCAAAATCGGAGACCGTTGCTGGATTGGCTGCGGCAGCATTATCCTCAAAGGCGTGACGCTTGGAGATGGAGCTATTGTGGCGGCGGGTAGCGTTGTGACAAAAGATGTTCCGGCGCGTACGATGGTAGGCGGAAATCCTGCCCGTGTGCTGCGGGAAAATATTGAATGGAAAGCGTGAGTACATAGATGGGAGAACAAAACGGTGTAAAAACAGTCAGTGTTGTGGTCGTTATTAATGTGTTTGCGCGTGCGCTGGCGCTTTTGGCAGGGATTATGGTCACGTCGTTTTATGGCGCAACGGTGCAGACAAGCGCATATTCCTATGCACTGAATCTGACAAATATTATCACAACCATTATCGGTACAGCACTGACAACTTCGGTGGTACCGATATATACGGATATTCGTGAAAGTCACGGTATGGGACGGGCGACGAAATTTGTCAACAACACCATGTCGCTCACCATTTTGGTGGGCGGTATATTGATGGTGCTGGGTATGTTGACTGCCCCCCTAACGGCATATTTTGCAAAAGATGGCGACTATGGATTCGCAGTATATTCCATCCGCGTGATGATGCCGGCAATTGTGTTTATCAGTTTATCCTATATTTTCAGCGGTGTTTTGCAGTCGCATAATCATTTTTATGTAGCGGCAATGATTTCCCTGCCCAGTTCTCTGGTGAATGTGGGATATATGCTGTTATTTTCGCGCTTCTTTGGTGTGTGGGGACTGACGGTGGCGGCGCTGCTGGGATTTTTTGTGCAGGCAGTCTTTTTGCTGGTGCCCCTGAAACGAATGGGATTTGGACTGGGCGTGAGTTGCCAGTGGAAAAACGAAGATATCAAACGCATTTTTGTCATGACTGCGCCGGTGATTATCGGTGTTTGCGCCTATCAGATTAATTTGCTGACCAACAGCGCAATTGCTATGGCATATGACGCAGAAAAATATATTGTACTCAATAATATGCAGAATCTGGGTGTGCAAATTGTCATGACGCTGGTACTGGCGGTGATGTCGGTAGTCTATCCCAAGCTGTCGTTATTAGTAGCACAAAAGGACCGACAGGGCTTTTATGACTATTTCACCACTGCCATCAATTCTTTGATTTTGCTCTTACTTCCGATTTCTTTTGCATTTGCTGTTTTGTCGCCGCAAATTGTAGACGCGGTCTATGGCTATGGCGAGTTTGGCAGCGCGGATGTGGCGCTGGGAGCGGGTGTGTTTGCGCTCTATGGCGTCAGTGTGTTGGGCATTGGTCTGAAGGAAATTGTGGACAGAGCGTTTTATGCTGACCGTAACACCAAAACATCGGCATATAATGGTGTGGTAATTATGGTGGTGAACATCCTGCTGAGCTTGCTGTTTGTGAGAATCGGCGGATTCTATGGCATTGCATTGGCATATTCCCTCGCGGCACTTGCAGGCGGGTTTAATATTTTGTTGCTGTTCAAAAAACACCATAAAGAATTTTCGCTGAAGCCGATTATGAAAAGCATTGGAAGAAGTCTGATTGCATGTGCTATCATGAGTGGGGTGTTGCTGCTGATACAAATGATTCCCATGCCGGAGACAAAAGTGTTTACACTGGTGAAACTTGGTGTTTCTATTGTAGCAGGTGTGCTCTCTTATGCGGCGGTGCTGATGGCGCTGCGCGTGCCGGAGTTTTATAATGTTGTCATGCCTATGGTCAAAAAAATGCTGAAACGGGCATAGGTTTATAAATCATAAGCATAGAAGAACGAAACACCATTTTTTCTATGTTTAAGAAAGGCAAAGGTGCAATATGCTGAAGGTGTTGTATTTGATTAACCATGCGGGGAAGGCAGGAACAGAAAAATACGTTTATAATCTGGTGAAATGCTATCAGGGAAAACGTGCGAAGTGTTTTTTTGCCTATAATGAGGAAGGTCCGCTATGCGACCAGATGAAGGAACTGGGTATTCCCATGTTTCAGGTATCGATGAAGCATCCATTTGATTTGGGTGCTGCGCGGCGGATTGCAAAAATTTGCAAAGAAAACAGTATTGACATCATTCATACACACTATCCGCGTGAAAACTATGTAGCGGTGCTGTCGCGGCTGTTTTACCGAAAAGCGCAAGTGATTTATACCTGTCACTTGACGTTGCCGACTAATTTTGTATGGAAAATTGCGAATAAACTCATCACGCCGCACGACAAAAAGATTATTTCTGTTTGCAACAACGGAAAAGAGTTGATGGTCGGAAATGGTGTGAATCCTGATAAAATCACAGTCATTTTCAACGGTATGCCGCCTGCGCCCGCGCCGGAGAAATCCGACCAAATCCGTAAGGAATTGGGGATTGGCGAAGATACCTTTATAATAACCACACTGGCGCGCTATCACCTTGCCAAAGGGCTGGACTATTTTGTGGACAGCGTGGTGGAGCTGGAAAAAATCGCAAAACGGGACTATGTGGTGCTGTTTGTGGGAGACGGTGAGTTATATGACTCAATCAGCAAACAAATTGATGAATGCGGCGTGCGGCATCGGATTTTACAGCTTGGATACCGCAATGATGCGGACCAGATTTTGCGCGGCAGCGATTTGTTTGTCAACAGTGCGAAATGTTATGAGGCGCTCAGTTTTGCCATCCTGGAAGCCTTGTATCATAAATTGCCGGTCGTGGCGACCAATATCGGCGGTAACGGTGATATTGTAAATAGCAAGACCGGCTGTGGAAACCTGGTGGAATATGGCGATACCGCGGGCATGGCGCAGGCAATCAACCGGTTTATGGAAGATGAAACCCTGTACCAGCAGTGCGCGGAAAACGCTTATCAAACCGTCCGCGACATATTTGATTTGGACAAGTTGTTAGATGACGTCTATCAGGAATATGTCAAATAAAAGAGAGGAGAAAGAACAATGGAACAGAAGAAAAAAATCAGATTTAATGTAGTAGATGCGATTATCATTATCGCTGTGCTGGCAGTGGTAGCAGTGTTTGGGTATTCCCAACTGAAAGGAAAAACGGAAATGACCAGCGGGAAAACGATTCAAATGCAGATTATGGCGGAAGAAGTATCGGATTTTGTGGTAGACCAAATGAAGGTTGGCGACAGCGTCATAGACGACGGCACCAATTCATCGTTGGGGAAAATCACGGATATTCAGGTGGAGGACGCAGCTTCCTACGCGCCGGACGCACAAGGAAAATATGTGAAATCCAGCAAGCCGGACAACAGAAAAGTGACCATTACAACGGAAGTCAAAGGAACCGAATATGAACACGGTGCAATTCTGGGCAACACGAAATATAGCGTGGGTCACAGTTTCACTGTCCGTGCAGGAAAAGCAAAAATCTATCTGCGGGTATTTGACATTCAAGTAAAGGAGTAATTCCGATATGTTTGAAAACAGTTTGATTGTTTCCGGTATTGTAAGCATAGCAAACTGGCTGTATCAGGCATTCTACCAAAGTGCGATTGTTTGTTGTGTTGGCAAAGGCGTCAGCGCACTCGGACGTTTGTGGAAAAACAGCGGAATATATGGCTTTTTTGCTAAGGACAGCCGCTTAGAACCAAAGATTCAGTCGTCTGCATTCTATTCTTTCGTGGACTGGGTGGTGCAGGACATTTTGGGCTGGTTTACGAAAATCTACCGGAAACTTCGTTCTTATAATGAAAATAGCGTGAACGGAACGCTGTATGAACGGTTCGTGCGTGGGTCGTTTGTTTGTAGTTTGAATGGACTGCTTGCTCTTTTTATTTTTTGTGTGGCAATGATTCCGCATACGATGTGGAACAACATGTATATGCTGCTGGGGGCAGTTGGCATTTCCGGTGTGTATTTTCTGGTGCTGCTCAGTCAGGGCAAACTCGGCAAAAGCGTCAAAGGCATTTGGCTGCCATTGCTAATTTTTATGATGGCGGCGGTCAGCGGCGTTTTGGTGTCCCATGCGAGAGGCGACAGTGTTCGTGTGTTTATGTTCTTTTTGGCGTCGTTTTTGATATGCCTGAACATCTATGGGTCAGTGGACTCCTATGAAAAAATGAAACAATTCATGACGTTGGTTTTTATGGGAATTCTGCTTACCAGCGTATATGCGTTCTATCAAAGAGTGACAGGCGTGGAAATCAGCGCGTCGCTGACAGATTTAGAGCTGAACAAGGATATGCCCGGACGTGTGTTCTCCACCATGGGAAATCCCAACAACTATGCGGAATTTCTGGTGTTGCTTCTGCCGTTTTGCTTTGCCTATGCGCTCAATGCTAAGACCTTGGGCAGAAAAACGCTGCTGCTGGCATTTTGTATGCTGCCGGTTGGCGCACTGCTCATGACCTATTCCCGGTCGGGTTGGATTTCATTTGCCATTGCGCTGGTGGTGTTTGCATGGTTTTATAATAAAAAGCTGATTCCGATTATGATTGTGGTTGGTATGCTGTGCGTGCCGCTGTTGCCCAGCAGTATTATCAACCGTATTTTGACGATTGGAAACATGAAGGATTCCTCCAGTTCTTACCGTCTTTTGATTTGGGAAGGCGTTTTGCGGATGCTGGGAAATGGATATACGCTGCAAGGCATTGGTCTCGGACCGAATTCGTTTAGCATTGTCTATCCGCCGTTTGCAGAAGCGCGCGCAGCTGTTGCACCACATTCCCATATGTTATATTTGGAAATTCTGGTGGAAATGGGCGTGATTGGACTTGTCAGCTTTGTTTGGTTTGTTTGCGCATTAGTGCGTAGAAGCGGCGCGGCAGTGCACAGAGCGGTGCAACCGGAAGTGAAAAACATGCTGATTGCTGGCGTGTCCGCGCTTTCGGGTATCGCGTTTATTTCCATGGTGGAATATGTTTGGTTCTATCCGCGCGTGATGTTCACGTTCTTTGTTGCGGCGGGACTTACTATGGCAATGATACGCATTGCGCAGCGGGAAGAAAAACCGGCGCTTGTGAAATAGTGGAAAAAATGATGGAAGCGTTTTCAGGTGCGAACCCCAAGTGAACATGAAATCACAGGGGGATTCGCACCTGAAAAATTTGAGTATTTTGTATTTTTGAAGGGTACAATGGAACGCTTTTTGAGAACAGAAAGCGGATGTTGTGTAAAAAGTATAAAGTATGAAAGCAAATAGGCGAAATTTTGCCTATTTTTGCTGTCGCGACCCGCAAGGGTCGCGTGGATTGAAATAATGTTAAAGTGGATATATTAGACCTTAATATAAGGACAGGCGCAGGGACGGACTACGCAAAGACGGGAGAGTATACGGGTATCGGCGTATTTACCATTGTGGAAGTGAAAGCGGGCAAAGGTAGTACGGCAGGCTGGGGCAGGCTGAAAAGCGGCGCAGGCTGGATAAGCC
>CATIYX010000246.1 GCA_949739095.1 uncultured Clostridia bacterium
CATTCCTCTTCCTCCTCTGTTGTATCATCAAAATATTCATCGATTGCTTGTTTTAACGTTTCTTCCGCTTGTTTCATATTTCCATTTATCTTTGCTGCCGCCAAAGTGATATGTCCACCGCCGCCAATGCGCTCCAAAATAACCTGCACATTAACCGCTCCAAGCGAACGTCCGCTGATATGAATACCGCCTTCCACTTCGGATAATACAAACGAAGCGGAAACACCTTCCATTCCCAGCATTTCATCCGCCGCTACCGCTGCCACCATTGTAGTATCTTCTGTTTTTTCTTTCAGCCGTGATATAGCAATTCCATCTCTATACATGAACGCCGCTTTGACCACTGCAAGCTTTTGAATATAGACCTGTCGGTCGTCCTGAAACAGTTGTTTGATGTGCAATGTATCCACACCGCGGCGGCGCAGATATGCTGCAGCTTCAAAAGTACGGACGCCAGATTTAAATACAAAATTTTTCGTATCCATTACAATCCCTGCATACAGCGCTTCTGCTACAATTGGCACGATATATGCACCATCATCAATATATTGCAGTAGTTCCGTCACCATTTCACAGGTAGATGACGTAAACGGCTCATGATATACTAACGTTGTATCTTCAATGAACTCCGCGCTTTTCCTGTGGTGGTCTAACACCACAATGTCCCCTGCCGCCTCCAACAATTGCGGACATTCTGTAATAGACGCACGGTACACATCTACTACAATTAGCAACGTATCATCATCCACCACTTCTTTCGCTTTTTCATAGTCTATCCAAGCGCCACGGAATTCTTCATAACGGTTGGCACGTTCAAGCAACTTTAACGTGGATTTATTTTGTGTCTCCGTCACAATATAGACATGCTTATCCATATGCCGTATGCTGCTATATAGCCCAATTGCCGCACCAATCGCATCCAAATCCGCATTTTTGTGCCCCATCAGCACCACTTTTTCCGCTTGCTGAATTAATTGTTTCAGCGCATATGCCATGACACGCGTTTTCACGCGCGTATGTGTTTCCTGCTCCGCGCTGTTGCCGCCAAAATACGTAAATTTATTCCGGTCTTTAATCACTACCTGATCGCCGCCGCGGCCCAACGCCATGTCAATTGCACTGTTTGCATAGCTGTCATTGTCCGGCAAATCTGCACCAACACCAATTCCAAGACTGATAGTAATCGGCATTTTATTTCCTTCCTGTAAGGCGCGTATCTCATTCAAAAACGGAAATTTTCCTCGCGCGTTTTCCTCCAGAAACCGTTTCTCCATGATAACCGTATATTTATCCCGCTGCATTCTGCGGACAATCCCTTTGTTTTTTGCCACCCATTCGTGAATCTTTTTTTCAATGGTTGCCGCAAACATAGGACGCTGAATCTCCGGTGTATTCTGCATGATTTCATCATAGTTGTCAACGCTTAGCTGACAAATGACTGGACGAGAATTTTCATATTCCTGTTTCATTAAAATCTCTTCCGTCTCGTCCACCCAATACAAAATCACAGTCGTGTTATCCGGCATTTCATCCGAAACATTTGCCATGAGATTATAATACCTGTTTTTATATTCTATGCGTGCCGAGAGCTTCACCTGATTCACAAATTGCTCAATGTCCAAATCTGTTCCCAGCACTTCATTGATATCCTGATCAAAAATATTGTCTTCAAAGATCTCCGCACACTGTTTGTTATACCAGATAATCCTGCCGTTCTGGTCAATAATCGTCAGCGGCATGGGGAATTTCAGCAAAGAGTCTCTTGATGTGGAATGCACATGAAACGATAACTGCTGCACATATTCAAACAGATTTTTCTTTCGGTTTGTTTCCACCAACACAGTGATAATCGTCAATAAAATGCATATGGCAATGCCCGCAATGCCTAATCCAAATTGCTTTAAAATCAGCATGGTACAAGCAAACAGAAACAAAACGACTAAATAAACCCATGAATAATTGGCAGTAATTGACGTATATGATTTCCGTTTCAAGGTTGCCCTCCCCCTTTCTCAAAATCATACCATTGACCCGCAACAATCAGCACATTCATCTTGCGGCTCATCTATATTTATCAGCCTATTTACATAACATCGCTGCGCCCTGCCAGCCGCCGGAAGCGGAAAGCAGAATCCACTATTCCTGCCAGCAAAAACAGTTGCACTGGATTTAATATCGGCAGTATCATCATGGATAGCGCTACCGCCACCATTGGAATCGCAATCAGCGTCCGCAGTAATACCCGCGGGAACAGCCGTTTCATCCAAAAACAAAGCAGCGAAATGCCACAGATGACAAAGTAGGCAAACAGCACTACTGTGATATTCAGCGCCGCACCGCGAATCACTTGCTGCGGTGCAAACAAGCTGATTGCAAACGTTACCAGCACTGCCAAAGCCACGCTGCGCGGAGCGTGCAGTTCTGTGAACGGCGTAATCTTACCGGTATCCTGTCCGCCGTGCCGTAAAAACACTGTGCAGCCGCAAAGCACAATATATGCCATCACACAACTGCAAATAAATAAAATCGCCGGAATAAGCTGCGCGATCGTCTCTATCAGGTAGTGATACATCTGCGTAAGCGCCTGCATACTTTCTTCCAAATTCGCCGCGCCGGAAGTTTCCAGCATTTCTCTAAACTGCGGCAACATAGCGTCGATTTCTGCTTGCATACTGCTAAACATTTCAGAAAAAATATTTTTCCCTGACTGGATTCTAATAATGATAAATTCCAGCATGGTTTGCCCCAAAAACCCAAGTGTTCCCGCCGTGATAATCTCCCGCATACCAAAACGCTTTTTCCAAACCACCATCATTGCACAGCCAGGTACAACAACGCCAATCATTAACACAATGCCCGCCAGCGGACTACGTGTCAGTCCAAATGCCGCTACGGCACCCAGTACAGCGCTCAAAATGACAGGATACCAGCCACGCCGCACATACAATAGCGCGCAGACCACCGCGCCTACCAAAGTAAACAAGACGCCCAATACCGGCAGCCACGCTGCCGCCGCTATACATAAAACCACGCCTGCAATGGAAATGATATCTTTCGCTTTCACGTTTAATCTCCTTTTTCTCCCATTTCCCATTACGAAATAGGTGTTACCACTGATGAAATAATATTTTTCCGTCCAAACGAATCAAAATCCACCGTTAGCACAAGCATATCGCCCGATTTTTGTACCTGTGCGATGGTGCCCATACCAAATTTTTTATGCTGCACCCGTCCGCCTTCCGCAAAAGCGTCTGCGGAAACATTTGCACGCGGTATACCCGGCTGCCCCGACTTTCCCGGTATGTATTTTCTAAAATCAGTTTTTTCCGTCTGCTGCTGAATTGGTTCCTTTCGGACACGATACAACTCCTCCAGCCCCTCCAGCAAATCTGTGGGAAGCTCGCTGATAAAAGATGAGGTCATAGTCCGCATGGGATAGCCGCTATAGGAACGCCGTGTTCTGGCACAGGTGAGAAACAATTTTTTCCGTGCCCGCGTAAAGGATACATAGCAGAGCCGCCGCTCTTCTTCCAGTTCCTCATCGCCGTCTCCCTCACGGATTTTTGGAAATAACCCTTCTTCCAGACCCACTACAAACACATAGTCAAATTCCAAACCTTTTGCGCTATGCATAGTCATTAATGTAATGCCGTCCTCCGCTTCATCCTCGGTATCCAAACCAGTAATAAGTGAAATATGTGCCAAAAATTCTTCCAGATGGAATTCTTCTTCCTTTTGTTCCAACTCTTTTGCCACCGCTACCAACTGCCCGATATTTTCCATGCGGGTCAACGCTTCAATTTCCCCTTCTTTGGCATAGTGTTCATGCAAATGGAGATCGTCCACCATATAAGTAATGAACTCCGAAACCGGTTTCATAGCACTTTCTTGTTTATAGCGCTCTATCAGAGCGGCAAATTCCAGCAGTTTCTGTTGACTGCGTGCAAGATCGTCAAATTCTTCTGCGCGCCGGATTACCTCCAGCACCGAAAGGTGTTCCATTTCCGCAAGCGATGCAATCTTTTCCAGCGTTGTTTTCCCGATACCACGTTTCGGTACATTCAAAATACGGCTGACTGCAACGGAATCGCTGGGATTGTCGATGGCTTTCAAATATGCCAGCACATCTTTTACTTCCAAACGGTCGTAGAACTTGGTACCGCTCACAATTTTATACGGCACGCCCGCTTTCATGAGTCCTTCTTCTATCGCACGCGACTGTGCATGCGTACGGTACAGCACTGCAACATCCCGATAGCTTGCACTTTGCTGCACTTCCTGTTCCACGCTTGCCGCGATATAGTCCGCTTCTTCTTTTTCACTACCACCACAGAAAAACTGAATTTTTTCCCCTTCTGGATTTTCCGTCCAAAGCTTCTTACTTTTCCGAACCGTGTTGTTCTTTATCACATGGTTCGCCACATCCAGAATTCGCTGCGTACTTCGATAGTTTTGTTCCAGTTTAATGACAGTACAGTTTTGATATTCTTTTTCAAATTCAATAATGTTTTTGATATCCGCGCCACGCCAACCATAAATGGACTGGTCATCATCACCCACCACACAAAGATTTTTATATCCGCTTGCCAGCATGGAAATCAGTTCATACTGCGCCATGTTGGTATCCTGATATTCGTCTACAATGATGTGCAAAAACCGTTTGGTATAATATTCCAGCACATCAGGGTTTTCTTTCAGTAACTGTACGCTCAGACGGATGATGTCGTCAAAGTCCACCACGTTATTCTGCCGCAGCCTTGATTGATATACTTCATAAATCCGCGCAATGGTTGCCGTCCGTTCGTCGCTTGCCCGTTCCGCAAATATATCAGGCGGCATGAGTTGATCTTTTGCACGGCTGATGGTGTTCATGACGTCATAAACGGACAAAAATTTCGGATTCACATTCAAACTGTTCATGCATTCTTTCACCAATGTTTTTTGGTCTGCTGTGTCGTAAATACCAAAATTAGAACTATAGCCCAAACGTTCAATATCACGCCGTAAAATCCGTAGACACATGGAATGAAAGGTGCCAATCCACATAGATTCCGCACTCTGCCCCACCATTTTGATAATACGCTCTTTCATTTCGCCAGCTGCTTTGTTGGTAAATGTAAATGCCAAAATCCGGTATTCCGGTATCGGAGCGTTGCACACTAATGGATAAACGTCTTCGCCCACACCATCGCCGCACTGCCGCGCCACTTTCATCAACAATAAATCGTCCTCACTGAATCCGTCCGGCAGACAGTCAAAATCCGCATAGGCATTACCATATTTAATGAGATAGGCAATACGGTTCACAATGGTCGTTGTTTTTCCGCTTCCTGCGCCTGCTAAAATCAGCAATGGTCCTCCGTCATGGAACACCGCTTCGCGTTGTTTATTGTTCATGCGGGAGAATTCCTGTTCCAGCAGCTCCCGTTTTATCTGATTGAATTCTTGTAACATAGTTTCCTCCGGCGGCGCAAAAAAAGCGCGCCCTTTTTATTTCTGTTTCACAAACCAGCTCTCCACTGCGCCAAACAAAGATGGCTGAATGTTTCCGCGGATACCTCCCAGCTTTGTGCTGTCATAGATCAATTGGTTATATTCAAAAAACAATGGGATATGCGGCGCCTGTGCTTCAAACACTTCCTGTACATAGCCAAACGCTTCTGCAAGCGAATCCGCACTCGCTCCTGCTGCCGCCTCCAGCGCTGCATCCATTTCACTACTGGAAAATTTTCCATAGTTTTGTGCGCCGTCAGTCCGTAGAAGGAAAGACAATTCATAGTCCGGCAAAAGGTTCATTTCTCCTAAATATAAGTCAAAATTGCCTGATTGAATCAAACTAAGATATTCTTCCTGCGGCACAATTTTCAGCGAAATCCGAATCCCATATTCTGCAAACCCCGCTGCAATATAATCTGCTTCTGTCTGGCAAGACAACTTGTTTGCATTCACCAGCAGTTCAAATGCGAGAGGTGTTCCACCTTTAGTACGCAAATTGCTATCTTTGTTTAGTTCATAGCCCTCCTGATTCAACAATTCCAGTCCCTGTTCCACATCGCTACGAGTATCTCCTTCCTGCCGCCGGTAATACTTAGATTGTGGATGAATTGGATATTTTGTTGAAATACCAAAATCTGCATACAAATCATTTGTCAGCTTGTCCCGTTTCACCAGCTTCATCAGAGCGCGCCGCAAATTGGCATTGTCTAGCCGCTCTCTCGTGCAATTGATTCCCAAAAAGGAGTACCGTTGCGTCATCACCCGTTCATAGCTGATATTTCCGCTGGTGTTATACTTAGCAGCCTCCTGACTGGTCTCACTTGCCACATCAGTCATATCTACCATAAAAGCGTTGTATACCGACTGCTCGTCCGGCAAAACAGTTACATATATACCGTCAATATATGGTTTTGCGCCATGATAGGACGCATTTTTTTCCAATGTCATACTTTTTAGATAGTCATAATTTTTCCAAATATACCGTCCCGTTCCTGTCACAGTGCCTTCCTGCCAGTTCTGTGGAATAATGGGGATTTCCAGCAGGTTCACAAATGACGCATCAGGATTGTTCAGGCGGATTTGCACCGTCTGAGCGTCCGTTTTGTTCACTGTCGACACACCAGATAGTTTTACTTTATAGACACTATCCGCTGCATTCATGACAGACTGTAGTGTATAGACCACATCTGACGCTGAAAATGCCGTTCCGTCGTGCCATTTCACGCCGGATTTCAGGCGGATGGTATGAAGCCTTCCGTTGTCCGAAACACTAACGGATTCCGCCAGCACCATTACCGGCGAACCATCCGTTCCCAACCGAATCAGCGGGTCATAGACCAACTCCAACATCTGCCGGTTGGGGGCATATTTCGTTGTGAGCGGATTCAGCGTATCAGGACGGACTGCATATAAATTCAATGTACCGCCACTGTGTGCTGTTTCCTCTTTTGTCTCTGTAATACTTTCTTCAATCTGCTCCAGATTGTCGCATCCTGTCAGAAACAGAACACAAATCAACCCAATGCTAAAGATTTTTTTTAACATTTGCATAGCTCCCATTTATCATTCGTCCGGATGTTGTTTTAAATATTCAATATGGTCTACCAATTCCTGTCCTGTTTGCAGTCCGCTGACGGTAAACCGTTTTAAATGATACGCGCCATCTTCTTTTTTATTACTGCCCCTATCGCCCACTAAAACAGACAGGTCAAAACCTGCTTTCCGGGCAAGTTCAATAGCACCTTCCGTATATCTGCCATAAGGAAACGCCAACATCTTACATTCTTTGTGCAAATTCGTATCCACCAGATATTTGCTGCGGCGAATTTCTTCCTCCTGCTCCTGCGGTGAAAGAGCTGACATGTCGGGATGCGTATTCGTATGGCTTTCAATACGGATCACCCCGCTGTTTTCCATTTCTCTTGCCTGTTCCCATGTGAAATGCGGATATTGTGTTTCCTGCGTCCCCATTCGACTGGTAATCACAAAAATAGTCGCTTTCATGCCATATTTTTTCAGTAGCGGAAACGCATATTCATAATTGCTCGTATAACCATCGTCAAAGGTAATGACAAGCGGTTTTTCCGGCAGAACTGCTTTCCCTTCCAAATAATTCACATAATCCTCCAGAAAAATGGTGTTGTATCCTGCGTCTTTGATTGCTCTGAGCTGTTCCTCTAAACGGGCGGGATCTACATGCATTTTATGATTTTCCCTGGTGTAATTATATGTAATATTGTGATATAATATGATAGGCAGATTCCCGTCCTGCGGTGGCGCGGCAGCAGGTACAGCCATAGTCGCCGCTATCAATACCAGTACCACCACAAAATAGCAATATCTCATATATTTCATATACTTCCAATGTTTCATATCTGTTTTTACCTCCAGCAACTTCATTCTTTATACAAGCTACGATATTTCTCTGCCCTTTCTTTATTGTATGCAGGTATTTTTTACTTCATCATCTTTTTTTGACCCACAGTTTCATTTTTTCTAAATAATCATAGGGAATTTTTCTGCCACAGCAGCCTCTCCCCATTTCCACATCTGGTCGGTTTGCCCCATGAAAATCGCTTCCTCCGGTTTCCAGCAGTCCAACCTTCTCTGCCAGCCTTCGATACTCTTCCCACTGCTCTTGCGTATGGCGCGGATAGTGACATTCTATTCCATCCAGCTCTGGCAACTGGCGCAACCGCTGCTCCAGTGCTGCATCGCAGTACAAAAAATAGGGGTGCGCCAAAACAGCTAACCCGCCCGCATCATGGATTGCCTGAATTGCTTCCCGTGGTCCAATCTGCTGCCGCGGTATAAAATAGGGTTTACCCTCGCCAATCAAACGGTCAAATGCATCTCCGACAGAAGCGGCATATCCTTTTTCCACCAAACTTTGTGCAATGTGTACACGACTCACCATATGCTGCGCGCGCCGACGCACTTCATTCCAGGAAATGGAAAATCCATTTCCGGACAATTTTCGCACCATGGCTTGC
>CATIYX010000247.1 GCA_949739095.1 uncultured Clostridia bacterium
GGCGGCGGAAGTCTGATTCAAGACGCCACCAGCGTGCAGTCACTGTATTATTATCTGTTGGTGATGCACGCAGCGAAACGTTATGGCTGTATGCTCTATATTTACGCCAATGGAATAGGACCCATCCGTGCCAAAAATATGGAGGCGGCACGCAAGGTGATTGACAAAGCGGATATGGTGACGCTGCGCGATAGTGCGTCCCTGCAGGATTTACAAAAAATCGGCATCAGCAGCAAAACACCGGTCAAGGTCACAGCGGACCCCACCATGATTCTGCATGGAAAATCCAAAAGGGTGGTACAGGAGATTTTTCGGCAAGAGGGTATTCCGGAAAGCGGCAGTTACATTGGCATTTCAGTACGGAATTGGAATAAAAATGACCGCCAGTTTGCAGAAAAAATCGCAGGAGTAACGGAGCGGATTTGTACAAAATATCAAGTGATTCCGGTATTTATTCCAATGAAATATCCGTCGGATATCAAGATTTCAGAGCGCGTATGTGAGCTCATGCAGGTGAAAGGCTATGTGTTGCAGCAGCAATATTCCGTGTTTGAAATGATTGGGATTGTAGAACAAATGGACATGATTTTGGGAATGCGGCTGCATACGCTGATATATGCCGCGGGTACAGGTGTGCCGGTTATTGGGCTTACCTATGACCCAAAAGTGACTGGATTTCTGGAGGACATCGGTCAGCCACGGTTTACGGACGTTTCCAATATTGACATGGAGCAATTATATGGACAAATGGAAGAAGTGTTGACGCATAAAGAAGAAATTTGCAGCCAGCTCAAAGCAAAAAGTGAAGAGTTAGCAGAAAAAGCGCTGCTGAATGCAGAATTGGCGGTTCAATTGCTAGAAAAAAAGAAATGAACCATCCGATAAATTGTTGTGCATCAGTGTGCTTGGTTGCAGCAATTAGTATAAATCTGTTATTGGTGGCAACAGGGTTCAGAGCCCGCTGTAATTATGAAAAAACGGGGCTGTTGCGCTTGCAACGCTCCCGCATATTATGAGAAAGGGAGTAAAAAAATGATACACAAAAAAATTTCATTAAGAAAACAGGGTGAAATACCATACATAACAACGTATATTCTGGAGGACGTTGTACCAAATCAGAAAAAAAGACCGCTTGTTGTTATATTTCCGGGCGGCGCTTATGAATTTTGTTCGCCGCGCGAGGCGGAGCCTATCGCGTGTGCGTTTAATAGTATGGGGATAAATGCTGTTATTGTAGAATATACGGTAAAGGCGGCATATCCACAGTCGCTTATTGATGCGTCTGACGCCGTTGTTTATGTCAGACAGCATGCACAAGAATGGAATACTGATGTGGATAAAATTTTCGTATGCGGATTCTCTGCCGGAGGTCATCTGGCAGCAAGCATTGCTATTATGTGCGATAAGGAGGATGCGATAAAACGCGCGGATAAGCTGAACAAGCCAAACGGTATGATTTTAAGCTATCCTGTAATCACATCGGGAGAATTTGCACATAGAGGTTCGTTTAATGCTATATCAGCGGTAACGCCGGAGCTTCTTGAGAAGACATCGCTTGAAAAGCAGGTTGATAAAAACACACCGCCCGCGTTTATATGGCATACCTTTTCCGACAATGCTGTGCCGGTTGAGAACAGTCTTAGACTTGCGGCGGCATTGCGCGAGAAAAGCGTTCCGTTTGAGCTGCATATTTATCCCGATGGACCTCACGGCTTGTCACTTGCAACAAAGTTTGTCATGGAGCATGATAATGAAGATATACCTTACGTGCAAAATTGGATTGAACACGCGAAAAAATGGATTGAATTGTTTTAGATAAGCAAATGGGGATGTAAAAAAGTCCAACAAAAAATGAAATGGCTTAACTCTTTACAGAGTTAAGCCATTTCTACTTTCAATAGGATAATGAACTTGAATAAAAAATAAAAAGCAAGGGAAAAGTTGATTCAAGGTTGTGCTGTTTTTTGAAAAAACGGGGTTATTGCAATAACCCCGTTTTATATTTTTGTGGGTTATGATTCCTGCTCCTGCATTTGTTCAATGTTGCAGGAGAGCGTCATAAGACTGTCACTCAAATGCACATTTTCCACGCATATGCCCGGCGGCGGAACCACTTCCATATGGGAGAAATTCCAAATGCCGCGGATACCGGTGTTTGCCAGTTGGTCTGTCACCTGCTGTGCGGCAGCACGCGGAATGGTGAGAACTGCAATATCTACCTGATGGCTTTGCAGAAATCGGTTCAGCTCGTTCATGCTGTATACCGTTAAATTTCCGACAGTTTGCTGTACCAACGCGGGATTGTTGTCAAAAAGCGCAAGCAAACGGAAGCCACGTTTCGCAAAATTGGCATAGCCTGCAATGGCGCGCCCCAGATTTCCGGCGCCAATGATAATCATGCTGCGTCCGTTTTCTACGCCCAATATTTTAGAAATCTCCATATAGAGAAATTCCACATTATATCCATAGCCTTGTTGCCCAAATCCGCCGAAACAATTCAAATCCTGACGAATCTGAGAGGCAGTCACACCCATTTTTTCGCTTAATTCTTTGGAAGAAATACGTGTGATACCCGTGGACAGCAATTCGCCCAAATAGCGGTAATAACGCGGCAGCCGCCGAATAACCACTGCCGATACTTTCTTTTGTTGTGCCATATGTTCTCTTCACCCTTATAGTTTTTTTACGGTCTCCATCACGTAATCAGCAAATGCGCTGCAGGTTGCGCCTGTATCGCGACCGGTGATAACCAGTTTCTTTTCTGTGTACATGCAGGTATCCAGCGCTTTTTCCAGTTTTGCAGCCTTTTCCACTTCGCCGATAGGTTCCAGCAGCATGACGCAAGCACGCAATACGCTGCACGGGTCGGCATATTTGTCACGACCTTCTTCCACCATGCGCGGTGCACTGCCGTGAATGGCTTCAAACATGGCATAGCGTTTGCCGAGGTTCGCGCTGCCTGCTGTACCAACACCACCCTGGAATTCTGCCGCTTCATCCGTCAGAATGTCGCCATAGAGGTTGGGCAGCACCAATACCTGAAAACCTGTGCGGCGTTTTTCGTCAATCAATTTTGCTGTCATAATGTCAATATACCAGTCGTCCAGTTCAATGCCCGGATATTCTTTCTGCATCTGCTGGCAGGTATTGAGGAATTTACCATCTGTGGTTTTCACAACGTTTGCTTTGGTAACAGCAGTCACTTTGGTTTTACCTGTTTTTTTCGCATAATCGAAAGCGGCACGCGCGATACGTTCGCTGCCTTCTGTAGTGGCAACGCAAAAATCAAATGCTACTTCATCTGTGATGTTAATGCCATCGCTGCCCAGTGCATAGCTGCCTTCCGAGTTTTCACGGAAGAATGTCCAGTCAATACCCTTTTCCGGCACTTTCACAGGACGAATGTTGGCAAACAAATCCAGTTCTTTACGCATTGCCACGTTTGCGCTTTCAATGTTGGGCCATTTGTCTCCGCTACGCGGTGTAGTGGTTGGTCCTTTTAGAATGACATGGCATTTTTTGATTTCTGCCAATACATCGTCCGGAATAGCTTTCATTTCCGCTGCACGGCGTTCAATTGTCAGCCCTTCAATCACACGAAATTCCACTTTTCCGCTCTCCACTTTGTCTTGCAGCAGAAATTCCAGCACACGGTGCCCTTCAGCGGTAATGGCAGGACCGATACCGTCTCCGCCAACAATACCAATGATGATTTTGTCTAATTTGTCATAGTCCAGAAATTCTTTGTCTGCTTTGATTTTTTCATTTCTGTCCAGTTGTTTTTCCACCAATTTGCCAAACTGTTCTTTTGCTTGTTTTAAAATTTCCTCTCTGTTCATTTCAAGATTCCTCCATTTTATGTATGGCCGCCACCCGGCGGCGTTTATTTTATATTTGTGAACCGGTACGTTCACATTTTTGCGCAACAAAGTTTCCGTCATGTATGTCTACCAGAACAGCGCTGCCCTCCGGCAGATTGCCACCAATCAGCAGGTCTGCAATCAAATCTTCTACATGCCGCGTGATGCAGCGCCGGATGGGACGCGCACCGTATTGCGGTTCATATCCCTTTTCCAGTAGTAGTTCTTTTGCAGATTCTGTCACTTCCAGTTCAATCTCTTTCAGCGCCAGACCGCGGCGCACTTCATCCAGCATCAAGTCCACAATTTGCAAGAGCTGCGGTTTTTCCAGCGGCTGAAATTCTACGATTTCATCGACACGGTTCAAAAATTCGGGACGGAAAATCTCTTTCAGTGTTTTTTCATAACGGCTCTCCGATTTGCCAGTGCCGCCGAACCCAATACTTTCCGCACTGCGCTCGGAACCGGCGTTGGACGTCATGATAAGAATGGTGTTATCAAAGTTCACCACACGCCCCTGACTGTCGGTGATACGACCATCGTCCAGCACTTGCAGCAAAATGTTAAACACATCTGCGTGCGCTTTTTCAATCTCGTCCAGTAAAATGACAGAATAGGGATTGCGGCGCACTTTTTCCGTCAATTGCCCCGCTTCCTCATATCCCACATATCCCGGCGGTGAACCAATCAGCTTGGAGACAGTATGTTTTTCCATATATTCCGACATGTCCAGTCGGATTAAAGCTTCTTCGCTGCCAAACATGGCTTCTGTCAACGCTTTGACCAGTTCTGTTTTTCCAACACCTGTCGGTCCCACAAAAATAAAGGAGACAGGGCGGCGGGCAGCACTTACGCCTGCACGGCGGCGCCGGACAGCACGCGCTACAAGGCTGACTGCGTCCTCCTGTGCAATCACACGCTGATGAAGGGTGTCCTCCAGATGCAGCAGCTGTTTGGAATGCTCCATATTGATTTTCTGTACAGGGATACGCGTCCAAAGCTCAATGACAGATGCTATATCCTCCTCTGTAACAGGCTTTCCATAGCATTCCTTTTGCAAGGCTTCAACTTCTTCTTTTAAACGGCATTCTTCTACCTTTAAATCTGCCGCTTTTTGATATTCCTCAATGGAATCGGACTGCACTGCCGTTTCCTTTTGCGTCTGGATTTCTTCCAGCCGTTTTTCATATTCCAGCAGTTGAATTAGCCCTGTGTTGGCAAGATTCACTTTGGAGGACGCTTCATCAATCACATCAATTGCCTTATCGGGCAGAAAACGGTCATGAATGTATCGTTCGGACAATAGCACACTCAAACGGATGATATCGTCTGAAATGCTGACTTTGTGATGGTCTTCGTAGTAGCCTTTGATACCACGGAGAATTTCAATGCTTTCTTCGATGCTTGGTTCACCTACCATCACCGGCTGGAAGCGGCGTTCCAGTGCGGAATCCTTTTCAATATGCTTGCGATATTCCTCCAGCGTGGTTGCACCGATAATTTGCAATTCACCGCGTGCCAACGCCGGCTTCAGGATATTGGCGGCGTTCATTGCGCCTTCCGCATTGCCGGCACCCATGATATTATGCAATTCATCAATCACCAAAATAATGTTGCCGAGATTTTTCACTTCTTCAATCAAATTTTTAAGTCTGGACTCGAATTGTCCGCGAAATTGTGTTCCTGCAACCAGTGCGGCAAAATCCAGCAGATACACTTCTTTGCCATAGAGCTTTGCAGGTACCTGTTTTTCCACAATGCGCAGTGCCAAACCTTCTGCAATCGCAGTTTTTCCAACGCCAGGCTCGCCAAGCAGCACCGGATTATTTTTGTTTCGGCGATTGAGAATTTGAATCACCCGCGCGATTTCTTTGTCTCGTCCCACCACGCGGTCAATGCTACCGGTCTGCGCTTTTCGCGTTAAGTTAACGCCATAGGTTTCAAGATTCTTGCGTTTTTTATCGCGCCGCCGTTTGGGACGCGAGGTTTTGGTATCGCTTGGCTCCGGTTCTCTTTCCTGTTCATGAAAACCGGAGGTCTGGAACATTTTGCTTAAGAAACCCATTGGTCCGTTTTCTTTTCCGGTCGGTTCTTCGCTGTCATCGGAATCCATATCATCAAAGGGGAGCAGCATACCGGAATCGGCGCCGGCTTCTTCCATCATTGCCTGCATTTCTGCCGCAAATCCTTCGCCGCCGTTTTCCATCATATCTTTCATACCTGCTTCCAGTTCTTTGGGGTCCACTCCCATTTGTTGCATCATCTTATCCATTGGATTAATGCCAAGCTCTGTGGCGCAACTTAGGCAATAACCTTCCATTTTTTCTTTACCATTTTCCAGTTTTGCTACAAATATAACGGAAATATTTTTTTTGCATCGACTGCATAGCATGTTTCATCACTCCTGTCTTCCGGCGGAAACCAATCCGAACCGAAATACCCCTGCAGCAGGGGATTGTACTCTATCTAAAAATAATTCTAATTCTCCTATTATAATGAATACCTAATTAGTATACCACAACTTTTTAGAGAATTCAAATCATTTGCATATAAAAAATATAAACAATTTGTGAACTTTTTCATTCAGTTCCGACAGAAAGCATGGGATTTGACCCTCCTATGCTTAAATATCAAAAAAAGCGGGCTTACAGCAAGCCCGCTTAAGATTGGAACCCCGCGTTTGTCCTGTTAAAACAGCTGCTTTTAATGCAGCTTAGAGGTAGTTGCCAGTTTTACCACAGCTTTGCCAGGCATCAGTTCCAATAGCTTTTGGTCGTTCAATGCCAGCGGCAGCTCCAGAATATAGTCCAAATCATAGGTGCCGTCGTCCTGTTTGCAGACGCGGATATCAGAAATGACGACTTTATGCTGGTGCAACAACGATTCAATTTCCTGTTGTACCTGCCGGTTGGCTTGCCCTCTCAAAGATAGCTGCACCATATGGGGAAGGTCTAGAAGCTTAATATTTTTATGAAAAATCAATTGCCCCAGCAAAATTAAAACAGTTGCAACAATCCCAACGACATAAAGTCCGCCGCCAATTGCCATACCAATTCCTGCCGTTGCCCAAATTCCGGCAGCAGTGGTTAACCCTGTCACTGTCCGTTTTTGTATAAAAATAATGCCGGCGCCGATAAACCCAATACCACTGACAATTTGCGCTGCCACACGGGAGGGGTCCACTTTAATGGCATCATGATAGTTCAACAAATCCATAAAACCATATTTGGAAACGACCATCATCAGCGCAGCGGCGCAAGCGACAATAAAATGTGTGCGCACACCTGCTTCCTTGGAACGGTTTTTCCGTTCATATCCAATGGCGACACCGCACAGACCTGCTACAATAATCCGAAGCAAAAACCATAGCTGTTCAGTCATTGCAATGGTGTTCAACAATGTATTCCACCTCCTTAGAATCAATATAGAATATAGTATAACATATTCTTTGCGTGTTGTCCAATATACACAGGGAAGATGGTTGTTTTTATCGTTGATTTTTTGCAAAGTACATGGTATACTTAAAATATAATGCAAAGAGAAAAGAGGAATGTGCAATGAATCAACGCTGGAAAAAATATATTATGTGTATGTTAGCAGTTTGTATGCTGTTGATAGGCGTTTCAGTTCGGGCAGCGGAAACCTATCCGTTTCTACCGCTGAATATTGAATCGTGGGTGGAAACAGGCGAAAATGGTCCGGAATTGAAGATGTGGGCACAAAACAACACAAATGCAGCAATTGTAAAGTTTATGTTTTCAGTGGATATTTATGACGGCAGCGGCAATCTTGCAACATATTTTGGCATAGGTACCGGCAAGTTTTATGGGGCCGCGACCGGCATTTATTTGCAGGAACACATGAACGATGTGTTCACATGGGATTTGAAACAATATAGCGGCGCAGCTTCGGCAAGAAATGTGCAGCTCGAACAGGTATGGTTTTTGAATGGACAAACCTGGACTTATTCGCCGGCGGTGGGATATTCCTATGAAGCGGACTTCAAATGGGAAAACGAAACCATGCCGGATGGCAGTGTGGAAATGTATTATGACCATAGTGTGCATTTGTTTGACACCTCTCTGGGATCCATGTCCCGTGACTGGTACATATGGAGCGATACGGAAAACCGCTGGGTATGGTTTTCTAATGAAATGGCAGCGGATTGCTATATCTGGAATAGAGGCGCGGCAATTAAACTGGTCATTAATCAAAATCCGGCATTATATGAAATCAAGTCATTTCAGGTAGCGATGAGACCGTTTATCACTATGCGCCATATGGGAAATGAAACAGCAGAAATTGTGGATGGATATACAATGGAGCAGGGGCGTACTTTTGTACAGGCAGAGGGGAATTGGAATGTGGCGCTTTGGGATGACAATGATTATGGGCAGAAACGAGACTGGTATGTTTGGGATGAAACAGCGCAGAACTGGAACTGGATGTCAGCAGACCGCGGTCCGGCATATAAAGTGTCGGAGGAAGGAACCTATTCTATCAAACTGGTATATGATGGAAACGACCAAAACAGCCAGACGATTTCATTTACGACAGTACGCGGAGAAATGGTTATCACAGGGGAGGAATAAAACATGAAACAGCCTAATATTGTGCTGATAACGGTGGATCAAATGCGCGGCGACTGTATGGGAAATGCAGGACACCCTGTGGTGGAAACGCCCTATTTGGATACCATGGCGAAAAACGGCGTTTCTTTCACAAAAGCCTATTCGGCGGTTCCGTCTTGTATTGCGGCGCGTTGTGCGCTCATGACGGGAATGTCGCAGGAGCGGCACCGGCGGAAAGGATATAAAGATAATGTTGTGTTTGACTATCCCAATACGCTGGCAGGAGGGCTGGCAGATGCTGGATATCATACGCAGTGTGTCGGGAAAATGCATGTTTATCCCACGCGCAGTCTGATGGGATTTCATAATGTTGTGCTGCATGATGGTTTTTTACATGCTGCACGCGGTCATAAAAATGAATATGGACAGCAGCAATCCAATATTGATGACTATTTTGTTTGGCTTAAGCGGCAAAAAGGATTTGACGCGGATGTGATTGATACCGGACTGGAGGCAAACTCATGGGTGGCGCGTCCGTGGATTTACGAGGAACAATATCATCCCACCAATTGGGTGGTGACAGAAAGTATTGATTTTTTGCGGCGGCGCGACCCCACGAAACCATTTTTCTTGATGGCTTCCTTTGTGCGTCCGCATTCGCCGCTGGACCCGCCGGAATTTTATTTGAATATGTATTTGAATAAAAAAATTGACAGTCCTAAACAGGGAGACTGGAACTGTCCGGCAGGGGGACTGATGAATTATAATGATACACAAGGAACATTGGACGAGGTGCAGCAAAAGCGGCAGCGGGCGGCGTATTATGGATGTATCACGCATATTGATCATCAAATCGGCAGATTGCTGCAAGCGGTTAATGATGCGGAGGAATTGCAAAACACTGTTTTTGTATTCACGTCAGACCATGGTGATTTATTGGGAGACCACAATTTGTTCCGTAAAGCATTGCCATATGAAGGAAGTGCGCGTGTTCCGCTGATTATTTATGACCCGGGGGACGTGCTGCATTTGCCGAAGGGAAGCAAGGTGGACAAAGTGGCGGAAATGCGTGATATCATGCCGACATTGTTTGATATTGCGGATATAGAGATTCCGGATACGGTGGATGGCGAAAGTTTGTTGCGCGCGACCGGCGATAAATCGTGGCGCAGTGAACTGATTGGGCAGCACGAATTTGGAGAACTTTCCAACCATTATATTGTCAGCAATCATGACAAATATCTCTATTTTGATAGAAGTGGTCGGGAACAATATTTTGATTTGGAAAAAGACCCGGATGAAACTCATAATGCGATAGCTGATGCGGGCTATCAGGAGCGCATAGAGACGCTGCGCAGCCGGTTGAGACAATATATGGAAACGGAGTCGCCATCTTTATAAGGTGAAGAAGCAAACGATGGTGGTGGAAGTTGATAAAGTGCTGAATATGGAAAACGTTATTTTTGCATAAAATGGTGTTTGGTGCGAACCCCAAGTGAACATGAAATCCCAGGAGGATTCGCAGCTGAAAAAATTGAATATTTTGTACTTTTGGTAAGTGCAATTAGGTTGTTCCTATGAGTCGAAAAAAATTATTGGGTAAAATATAAAAGATATGAAAGAAAATAGGTGATATTTTGCCTATTTTTGCTGTCGCGACCCGTAAGGGTCGCGTGGATTAAAACTTTGTAGGATTTGACGGGGAGATATGGCAGGCGGTGGTCGCGACCCGTAAGGGTCGCGTGGATTAAAACAATACCTACAGCGCAGCCGTGCTGGACGAGTTTAGTCGCGACCCGTAAGGGTCGCGTGGATTAAAACGTTTGACGCGGTGGAC